>JBBQXO010000153.1:0-12076 GCA_038209595.1 Chitinophagales bacterium | reverse complement strand
GAAGCAGCCTGATATTTTTTGTTTTACCTTCATCATTCGAATAGATTGCTCTGCAATGTTGTTTCCAAAGGGTATTGAAAAGTCTCGTACAAAAGCGAGTACTCCAGATTTGAAGTCAACAAATCGATCCAAAAGATTATGTGGTTTACTTTTTTTTGTAGGTCCCCTTTTGCCTACTACCTTTTTAGGGGGAGGGTATAATCGCTTGCCTTCGTTTATTCACTCATCATACTTTTTGTGCACGTATTGTAGTTGTCCTTTAGTGAAGCATCTGGTCCATCTGCTTTTATGGAATTTACTTTCTGAAGATGTTTAAGTAAGAACTGCTTCATTTTACCTGCCCAGGTGCAACTTAAAACTTCTACGCAAAAAGTTAACTCACGTAAGTGATGTACGTTGCATAATGCATGGTTGCAGAAATATGTATTGTAAGGTTTCCAAAAATCGAGTATCAACGTACCTTTAAAATCGGGTAGAATCCTGAAATATTTGTGTTGTACGGGCGTAAGGCAATAACTGCTGCCGGGTAAAATAAGCCGCAAATGTTTGTACTTGTGTGCCATACTGGATTGGTTGGTTTACACCTTCCGGAAATGTAGCTTTACTTACTGTATTGCACTTAGGGCAATTTTTAATTTCGCTCAGATGTTCAGTTACCATCATTTGAATAGGCGGTATGTCAAACACCTGCCTGCGTTCATAATCATGAGCATCCACACCCGATATATTTTTGGCACAACACGCACATTGGCTAACAATATGGGCAACTATTTCATCAGGTGTTGGGCTAAAAGATAGTGTTTAGCCGAGTGGTCAGTCTGTCCACCCAGCTATTTACCACTGCTAGTGCGCAAACTTTGAGTTTGTTTTGGCTTACCTATATCGCTACTGGGAGGCTTACCGCTATTGGAACTGTTTTTCTTTTGATTGTTCTCCAATTCAGCTATCCTCTCTTGAAGGTTAACGATAATTCTTGCCTGTTCGGATTTAATCTGAAGTAAATCAGTATGCTGTTGTTGCTGGAGTTGTATGATTAGATCTTTATTCAAAGCAGATGCAATGTCGCAAATTGCAAATGATAATAAATCATAAAGTAATCCACATCAGGCCAAAAAATGGTAATATTAGAATGAATAATTACCAATTAAATGGGTTACCTGATAGCCTGACAGAACTTGAAATTCACCTCATTGCCCGAAAACGAATAGCACAGATAAAATATGGTCACACCTACGCAAAACCCTCCGAGGAATGGTATAAAGAAATGGCTACCAAAAATGAGCTCCAACCTTTTGAGGTGAGAAAAAAAGGATAAAATATACTTTGATAGGATCCTGAACAAAAAATTAGACTTAAATAATGAAGATGAAATCATAGCTATAAATGATACCCCTATTCAAGAAACACTCGAGTCCATGAGCAAATACGGGAAAGAGATGGCTATACCTTCACCCTTGTAAAAAAGAATATCTTAAAAAAATTCAGAACCTAATTCTTATTTTTGTATGGCGTTCAATCCAATTTTAAAATCACCTATAGAAAGCCGGACAGAATACCCAAAGAATCAATAGTCCTTCCGAATAATTTAAGACTACAACCAAAAAATAAACTCTTTTTACCGGAGGGATTTGTCTTTTAACCTAACAATGAATGGAGCAACTTTGAAATTGATACAGTAGCCCGGTTAGCCTATCTGCCAATAAAAAATTTTGGTGAGACGAAGGGACATAAAAAAATATTACAAAGAACTTTTTTCCTTTCTTCAATAAGAAAATCCAAAAGAATTAATCGTGGATATAATGGATTATACCGGGGGAAATTTCATACATGGAAATAAACTTGTAGCTTACCTGACTACCCAACCCTTTGAATTCAAATTTCAGCGAACGAAAAAGGAAATTAAAAAAAGCAAATTCGACCAAACTGATATTCAGAACAAAATGACATACATAGCCTTTTCTTTAAAGCCAAAGCAATATAAAAAGAAGGGGCTGAGAACCCATAGATTCCACTTTAAACCCAAAAAAAATCTTTTAAAGGACCTTTCAGCGTACTCATCAATGGCCTTACCTTTTCACAAGCAGCCTTTTTTGCTGCCCATTTAAAAATTACCGGTACTTCATTTTATGGAAGTGAAACAGGCGGCACGGCCAATGGTGCACAAGCACTCGTTGTTTAATGAACTGGAATTACCCCATACCAAAATCAGGATAATCATTCCTGCCTATCATGTTAAAACCGCCCTACCAAAAGAAAATTTTGGATATGGCCTAAAACCTGATGTAGAAATTTTACCAAACGGTCATGCAACTACTGACAACGTATTATAGCAGGCCATATAAAGATATTATCAAAATAATAAGAAGACAAATCAGGATGCTTGATGGATCTCTGGGAAATAGCTCCCCTTCAAAAAATGCTTTGTTGCCTGCCCATTTTTCCCTGCCCATTTTTAATGACTTTGCCCAAACAAGTTTCAGCTTCGCAATTTAGAAATACATTGCTTAGCCTGATGATTTAATCACCTCTGGAAATGACTTAATAATAAAAGGAAAAGTAAATACTGCCGGGGAGAGGTACATTTTTAAAACTTAAACCCATTAGGAAATTGTTTTTTTACCAATTACCATTATCTTTTCCGACTCAAAACACATTTTTAGTATGTCAATTCAAGTTATTGGAGCGGGATTTGGGCGAACAGGAACTCAATCCCTTCAAATTGCTTTAGAAAAATTAGGGTTCGGACCTTGTTATCACAATGAATCCCTGCTTAGAAATCCTGAAGATATTGTCCATTGGAAAGCAGCATACAAACATAAAAAGGTAAATTGGCAGGAGCTTTTTAAAAATCATCGGGCGGTGGTCGATTTCCCGGGATCAATGTATTATCAGGAATTGGCAGATATTTACCCGGAAGCCAAGGTTATCCTTACCACCCGCGATCCTGAGAAATGGTATCAAAGCGTTCGGTCAACCATAACTGGTTTCGATCAGGGTATCAGTACCAAGCTCAGGCTTTTACTTTCGGCCGCTTACTCCAAAAAATCCCGTAACCTGCTGCAGGTTTTGGCACATAATGATAAAGCCGTTTGGGAAAAATACTTTAAAGGGCGTTTTATGGACAAAGCATGGGCGATAAAAAAATATGAAGCTCATATTGAAGAAGTAAAAAATGCCATCCCTAAGGAAAGGCTGCTTGTTTTGGAATTGGGAGAAGGCTGGAAACCACTTTGTAATTTTCTTGGGATGCCGGTACCAGAGGAACCTTACCCCAAAAGCAACAAAAAGGAAAATTTTGCCAAATGGACGGTCGGGATTATAAAGGAAACCCTGTAACAAACGGATGGAAGTACTGATTGAAACCAAAAAATTAAGGGCTGTCTATTTAGCAACGAGAAATTAGCTTTTTATTCTGGAACTTTTAAACAGTTCTGGCTGGCTAACCTATATTGGCGGCAGGCAGGTAACTACCAAAGAGCAGGCCATTGCTTATATTGTAAATGGAGCGCAAAAAAGTTATGCTACCAACGGTTATGGGTTGCTGCGTGTCGTATTAAAAGAAAACGATACTTCTATTGGCATTTGCGGGCTGATAAAAAGACCTGAATCAGACCTGCCCGATCTTGGTATTTGCCCTGCTGCCTGACTATATCCAAAAAGGCTACGGATTAGAAATAGCGATTGCTACATTATACCATGCAACCAAAGAACTGCTTCTGCCAGAAACACCTGCTATTACATTACCTTCCAATAAAGCATCTATCCGTTTATTAAAAAATGCAGGCATGCAATACAAAAAGGAGATAGTAATGGAAACCACCGGTGAAACCCATCTGTATTTTAGTATGGTCCCAGAGTAATAGGCATTTCTCCCCAATTTATAAATAATTATTTGAATTTCACCGTCCCGTCAAAGGGTTTCTTGTCGCCCATAATGTCAAGAATTTTCACCTCTTTGGTAAGGGTGTTGTCTGATATTTGTGCACCCTTTAGGGTCGTTCCGGTTATTTTAGATGGAAAATGATAGACCACCTTGTAAGTAGCATCATCTAAAAACATTTTCATCATTTCCATATTCTCCTCTTCCTCCTGTACCGGCATCGCCTCCGTTACCCGCTTAAAAGATTTCCCAACAAGACTGTAGCTTACAGGCAAACCACCCAATGTGCTTGATAGTCCGTTGTTATTCGATTCCCCGGGCTTATCCATCGAACTACTTACCTTATTAAGATTCTTCATGACGTATGCAATCTCATCCACATTGTCGAAGGCAAGCTTGAAGGTAATTTTATATAACTCCTTCTCTTCGTTTGACTCTATCCGCATAGTTACCTTTTCCCAGATAGCACTATTGCCTTCTTTGTCTTTAGCAGCGAGCTCTTTTCCCGTTATCAGAGAATCCATATCCGGGATTTTATCTTTTCCTTCTTGCTTTTCTAGAAACATCTTCATCATACCGCCTTTATGCAAACCACTCAAATCTGTTGTATAGGTATACACACCTGTTCCGTCTTTTCTTAACACAATATCTTCCAATATATCGATACAAGAAGAAAACAAAAGACAACAAAAGCCTAGAAAAATAAAAATGAATCGCATAATTGTAGGTTATAAAAAGATTAGAGTTTAAAAATAGGCAGATATAAAGAAATTGGTGAAATATTTTTTCATATATTTTTGTATATTGCATACACCGTAATGGTTCAATACCATTAAAATACCTGAATTATGCCCGATTCTACCAAACGAAGTTGCATCCAATGCAATAAGACCTTAGTGGGTCGCATCGATAAAAAGTTTTGTGACGACTACTGTCGAAACGCTTTCAATAATGCGCAAAATTCAGCTCCTTACAACTATGTAAGGAATGTCAACAATCAATTGGCTAAAAACAGAAGATTGCTTGAAGACGTGATTGCCACAGAAAAAGAAATGGGCAAAACGACCCGTGATAAACTTATCAGTAAAGGGTTTTCGTTTAAATACCTCACCCATACCTATACCAATAAAAAAGGCAATATCTATTTCTTCTGTTACGATTTTGGGTACCTCCCGCTAGATGGGGATTGGCTGCTTGTGGTGCATAGAAAAGAAGAAAAAGACAGCTAAAAACAGCAAATACCCGCTATATTGCAGCAAAATATTGCCAAATATCCAAAATTTAGTCTATGCTGCCAGCCAAATTCAAGGAATCTGCTTTTCTTCCAGTTGTTGCTTTCCTACTTAGTTTCCTTTTTGCAGGATCCCAATCAATCCAAAGTCAGTCTCAAGCCAACCCTGCCTCGCCGATCCGGGAATTCAGGGCGGCATGGGTAGCTACCGTAGCCAATATCAACTGGCCATCCAAACCGGGACTCTCTACAGAAACCCAAAAACAAGAAGCCATTTACCTGCTCGATTTTTTAAAACAACATCATTTCAACGCAGTCATTTTTCAGGCAAGACCACAATCAGATGCGCTTTACGATAGCAAACTGGAACCTTGGAGCTACTACCTTAGCGGTACACAGGGCAAACCTCCGGCTCCCTATTACGATCCGCTCGACTTTTGGGTTACCGAGGCACATGCAAGAGGACTGGAACTGCATGTATGGCTCAATCCATATCGGGCACATCATAAAGATGGTGGCCCCATCAGCGAAAAATCAATTGTGAAAACCAAACCAGCACTAGCAAAATATTTGAAAGAAGGTTATTGGTGGCTCGATCCGGCAGCCAAAGGCACACAAGACCATTCATACGACGTAGCCATGGATATAGTAAACCGATACGATATAGACGGGCTGCATTTCGATGATTATTTTTACCCCTACCCTTCCTACAATCTTGGCGAAGATTTTCCCGATCAGGATAGTTGGGATGCCTACCAGAAAACAGGCGGAAAACTAACCCGTGGCGACTGGCGTCGGGAGGCTGTAAACAATTTTATTGAACGCCTGTACACAGGCATCAAAGCCTCCAAACCACATGTAAAATTCGGGTTGAGTCCCTTTGGCATCTGGCGCCCAGGCTACCCGGCTCAAATTGAAGGATTTGACCAATACGATCAGCTTTATGCCGATGCAAGATTATGGCTGCAAAAAGGTTGGGTGGATTATTTTGCCCCGCAATTGTACTGGCCTATCCAAAAAATACCACAAAGCTACCCGGTGCTGCTGGGATGGTGGCAACAACAAAATACACAAAACCGCCACCTGTGGCCGGGCATTAGTGTAGGGCGCGATACAAGTGCCGCCAACACCCGGGAAATCATAAACGAAGTGCTGGTAGCAAGGGGTATGGTGCCCAACAGTATGGGAGTGATCCATTGGAGCATTGGACAACTCACCCGAAACCCAACACTATCTACAGCACTGGCAGAGGGCGTGTACAAACAAACCGCTTTGGTACCTGCAAGCCCTTGGCTCGGTAATAATATGCCCCCCGTACCCAAGGCCAAAGCACACAAAAAGGAAGGACAAATAGAAATTAACCTGACCTCCTCCAAAGAGGCCTTCCAATGGATTGTGTACACCCGCTATGGCAAAAACTGGTCTTCAGCCATTTATCCTGTAGCCACCAAACAGGCCATAATTACTATGAAAAAACAAACAGGCAAAGAAAATTATGATCTACAGGAAATACGATTGAGCAGTATAAGTCGAACAGGTATAGAAAGCGAATTAGAAACAATTTCATGGTAAAATAATAACCTATGGGCATTACATTACACTATTCCGGCGAGCTAAAAAAGGAGGCAGATCTGCAGGCTCTGAAGGATGAAATACGCGACATTTCCGAAACCTATCAATGGAAATACACTTGCTTTCCCATCAAAAAACCCAATAAAAATGAAATGCGGGATCCGATAAACGGAATTTGCTTCAGCCCCCCTGACTCCGAGCCGGTCTGGCTTACTTTTTCGCCTGATAGAAGAATCTGCAATCCGCTCCTGCTAGCGGATGGGTTATCCGAGGGTACGGATATAGTGATCCCCTTTGAAGCATACGGCTGTTTTACCAAAACACAATTTGCCGGTGCCGAAGTTCACAAACTGCTGGTACACTTGCTTAAATATATCAGCAAAAAGTATTTTGAAACCTTTAATATGCTGGATGAAGGATATTATTGGGAGACCGGCGATGAAGAATTATTGAAGAAAACATTTGCCTTGTATAGTCAATTTATTAATATGATAGGCGACGCCATAGCAGGTTTTCCCAAAAAAGAAGACGAAGACTACGAGGGCTATTTTACACGGCTATTGGAATTTTTAGATAAAAAACGGAGTCCATAAAATACACCATCTTACAATCAGACACATGCTTTTGAGGGTACACAATGTATAATAAGTCCCTTTCAGAGTAATACATAATTATAGGCTCTATCAAAAAAGGTTACTGTAAAACGCAATCCTTACCTTTCGGCCAAATTGATTTTTCATGCGTTATTTATTGTTTCTTATATTGGTTGGTCAAACAGCCATGGCACAGGATACTTTGCCAACCATTGCCAGTAAGGTAAAAAATATGGAACCCATGGCCGGTTTTATGCCATTGTATTACGAAGAAACAACGGGTAAAGTCTTTCTGGAAATAAACCGCTGGAACGAAGAATTATTGTACACACTTTCGTTGCCGCAGGGCTTGGGAAGCAACGATATTGGTTTGGACCGGGGTTTGCAGGGTGGCGGGCGCATTGTAAAATTTGAAAAGGTGGGCCGCAAAATTTTACTCAACCAACCCAACTACGATTACCGCGCCAATAACGCAGATGCCGCTGAAAAAAAAGCCGTTCTGCAGAGTTTTGCTTCGAGTAACCTTTGGGGATTTGCCGCCGTAGCAGAAACCAACGGAACCGTTTTGGTAGAGGCCACCGATTTTTTACTCCGCGATGCCATGCAAATTGCCCCAAGACTCCGCAAGCAACAACAGGGAACCTATTCTCTGGAAAAATCCAGATCTTATCTTTACAAAGAACGTACCAAAAATTTTCCGAAAAACACTGAAATTGAAGTGTCGCTCACCTTTAGCAACAGCGATGGCACTACCGGTGGCTATGTCAATTCGGTGGCACCCTCTTCCGAAGCCATAACATTACATGTACATCATGGTTTTGTGCAATTGCCCGATGCAGGCTACCAACCCCGCGTCTTCGATCCAAGATCGGGTTTTATACCTGTTTCCTTTTACGATTACAGCACCCCGGTAAGTGAACCCATCGAAAAGAAATATATTCTACGACATCGCCTGCAAAAGAAAAATTCGATGGCAGCAAAAAGCGAGGCGGTAAAACCCATCGTTTACTACCTCGATAATGGCACCCCGGAACCCATTCGTTCTGCGCTGCTTGAAGGGGCTAGATGGTGGAATCAGGCCTTTGAAACTGCCGGATTTATCAATGCTTTTCAGGTACAGGTATTACCCGATAGCGCCGACCCCATGGATATCCGCTATAACATGATCAATTGGGTGCACCGCAGTACCCGGGGATGGAGCTATGGTGCGAATGTAAGCGATCCAAGAACGGGAGAGATCATCAAAGGCAATGTAAGCCTCGGTTCGCTTCGGGTACGTCAGGACTACTTGATAGCGCAGGGATTACTCGCTCCTTTTGAAACGGGTCAACCACTCGATGCTGCCAACGACCCGATGCTTAAAATGGCTCTCAACCGTTTACGGCAGCTCAGTGCCCACGAAGTAGGACATACCATCGGGTTGATGCACAACTATATTTCAAGTACCAACGATCGTGCAAGTGTAATGGATTACCCGCATCCGCTTGTCCGTTTGGACAGCGCAGGCAATATCAATCTGTCGGATGCCTATGATCAAAAGATTGGCGAATGGGATAAAGTGGCTATCAATTGGGGCTACCGCGAATACCCCGATTCAACAATGGAATCAACTTCTTCCAACGGCATCTTGCAGCAAGCCGCCAACCGTGGGTTACGTTTTATCAGCGATCGCGATGCAAGATCACCCGGAGGAATGCACCCTGATGCCCACCTATGGGATAATGGTAAAAATGTGATTGATGAACTAAAAACGATGATGCAAATACGGGAAAAAGCCTTACGTCAATTCGGTGTCCGTAATATACGCAACGGCATGCCCATGGCCATGCTCGAAGATGTGTTGGTACCCATTTATTTTTACCACCGCTACCAGTTGGAAGCCGTTTCCAAAATAGTAGGCGGTATGGATTACAATTACGCGCTTCGGGGCGACGGGCAAATGGTAACCCTGCCATTACCTGCCAGTTTTCAACAAGAGGCACTCAATGCCCTAATAGATATTATCGAACCTGCAGCGCTCAGGCTACCCGATTCTGTGCTTGCCCTTATTCCTCCAAGACCTGAGGGCTATAATTTTTCAAAAGAATTATTTGATAAAAAAACAGGACTTGGCTTCGACGCCCTTAGTCCCGGGGAGGCGGTCACCGATCTTGTCCTGTCTTTTCTACTCCATCCCGAACGGGTGAACAGGCTTACACAATTCGGGGTAACTCAAGGCGGCTTGACGCTGGAAACCCTGCTAACCGCCTTAATAAACAGAAGTTTTGATGCAGACAGACAAACCGGTATGAACGGGCTGTTACAACAGCAAAACGAACAGGTACTCCTGACTTACCTGATGGCAGCTACATTAAATACCAATATGAATTTTGCCGCAAGAGCCCTTATCAAAGAAAAACTGACCGCACTAAAAAAAGATCTTGAAAAAAAAGCACGCAGGGCAAACGCCCCCCTTTGGAAAGGGCATTATCAACTCGCCCTGCAAAGAATGGAAAAACCTGAGAATGCAAAAACATCAATACATGCCGAAGCACCTCCCGGTTCGCCGATTGGATGTGAGTGATAGATATCATAGCGGCTTCGGGTGAAACAAGTCACACGACGCCACGGTTCGTGGGTACCTGTCGGTAGCCTCCCTGACGATAATTAGGGTATATCTTCACCGACCTGCCCCCAAACCCATCCCAACCCACGCCCAGGTTCGTGCCTTCACGAAACTGCCCTCAAACCCATAACACACACGCAAACCTACAAATTGGTGCCTGCCTACCGATAGGTAGGTCCTCACCGATCTGCCCCCAAACACACCCCACACCCAAGCCCAAGTTCGTGCCTGCCTCCCGAAAGGGTAGGTCTTCACGAACCTGCCCCCAAACCCATAACACACACAAACCTACAGGTTGGTGCCTGCCTACCGATAGGTAGGTCCTCACCGACCTGCCCCCAAACTCACCCCACACCCACGCCCAAGTTCGTGCCTTCACGAAACTGCCCCCAAACCCACACAATACCCAACCCCATCCCACACCCACGCCCAAGTTCGTGCCTGCCTCCCGAAAGGGTAGGTCTTCACGAACCTGAAACTCAAACCCATAACACACACAAACCTACAGGTTGGTGCCTGCCTCCCGATAGGTAGGTCCTCACCGACCTGCCCCCAAACCCATCCCACAGACACACCCAGTGTTCGTGCCTGCCTCCCGAAAGGGTAGGTCTTCACGAAACTGCCCCCAAACCCGTCCCACTCCCACGCCCAGGTTCGTGCCTTCACGAAACTGCCCCCAAACCCACACAATACCCAACCCCATCCCACACCCACGCCCAAGTTCGTGCCTGCCATGCCTATCGGTAGGTAAACCTCCCGAAAGGGTAGGTCTTCACGAACCTGAAACCCACCTCACACCCACGCTCAGGTTCGTGCCTGCCATGCCTATCGGTAGGTAAACCTCCCGAAAGGTAGGCCTTCACGAACCTGCCTTCAAACCCATCTCACACCCACGCTCAGGTTCGTGCCTGCCATGCCTATCGGTAGGTAAACCTCCCGATAGGTAGGCCTTCACGAACCTGAAACCCAAACCCATCTCACACCCGCACCCGGTTTCGTGCCTGCCTACCTCCCGAAAGGGTAGGTCTTCACGAAACTGAAACCCTATCTCACAAAATAATTCAAATAAACTTCCGTTTCGTTAGACACGAAATGGGGCTTCTTGTAATTGCGCCTACAAGGCTAATTGGGCCATTCCCAGGTTCTTACCAAATATGAATCAAATCATTATTGTTGCCTTGCTACTAAACAACAAATAAAATAAAAGGTATATACGTTTAGATCGCACAGTTGGCTGAAAATGATTACTTTAACCGAATGGGTAAAAAGCTTAAATTTGTCGGATAGAATTCCATAAAATTTAACCAGGAATTTAAAGACGATTCCAATTGTTATCAATACTTGGCAGCAATAAAATAGCAATCCGATATATATACCTGCCAAAAATGCGGTTATACTAAATATTGTATTGGGAAAAAGCCATTTTGGAGGCGTTATATAAAGTGCAGGTACGATGAAAGCCCAACAGCAGGCATTATGTTCGATAAGAGTAAATTTTCGTTGCTGATTGCATTTCATATAGCAATTATAGTCAGTGTAAAGAAAAAGGGCATGTCAAGCTTAGAATTACGCCATGTGTTTGAATTGCGGCAGCCGACCTGCTGGGAATTTAAATGGAAAATACAACAAGCGATGCAAAGCAGCAAGCGGTATAAGTTATCTGGGGAAGTACATGTTGACGAATAACTGATAGGTGGGCCCGAAGAGCAAAAACGTAGACGGAGCAAGGGGAATAAGCGGTTAGTAGTGGTAGCGTTAGAAAAGGTAAAGGGCGGTGTCGGTAGAGCTTATGCCCAATTAATAGAGCGGGCATCAGTAGATGATTTAGACCCTTCTTTGCTGATTATATAGATACAGATGCAGAAGTGATTACAGATGAATGGAGGGGGTATCTACCATTGAAAGCAGCATATGCAAATCTGAAGCAGGTACCGTCGAAAGAGGGCGAGAATTTCCCTGATCTGCATATTCACATTATGAATTTAAAAGGATGGCTAAGAGGCATACACCATCGTTGCAGCAAGGAGAGGTTACAAGGATATTTGGACGAATACCATTTTAGATATAATAGGAGAAATAATATGGACACCATTTTTCACAATCTGATCACCAAAATGGTAAAAAATAAGCCAAAGAGAATTAGCGATTCAAATGGATGAATCGTGCGGCCTAAACGTATATACCTATAGCTTTAT
>JBBQXO010000152.1:0-12127 GCA_038209595.1 Chitinophagales bacterium | reverse complement strand
CAATTTACTTAGAGTTTCCTGAAAGGCAGTATTATAAGGACTCCACCTATTTACCACATGATACCTTCCGTTTACATTCGCTTCCAAAATCCATTGTGAGTCATCCATTCCTTGACTTGAATCAAAATAATCAGTAGGCATATCCCAGAATTTAATAGCCTCTATATCGTCTTCAAATTTTCTTCCAAATCTCTTATTTATTTCTTCGAATTATCCTTTTTAAAGATTTGTTTGCAAATACGCCTGTCAAAACCTTCTTCACTTTCAACCAAAATCACTCAAATATTTTCTCCGCCTCAGCAAGTTTTTCTACAGTACCGATATCCATAAATACACCCCCACTATGGTCAAAAGGCACAAAGCTTTGCGAGGTACAGAGATGTAAATACACATCAATCATTGAAAATTTGCCCTCAAATATAATAAGGGCAAAAATAGCCGGATCGAGTACCTGAATACCGCTGAAAGCCAGCGATTTGCCAGGTTTTCCCTTTGTTTCGTTTGTTTTAAGATTACGCCATCCACACAATTTGGGTTCTTCATCAAACAGCAATACCCGGCTGCTTTCCCTGTTGGTGACTGCCAGGGTTCCCAAGGGTTTATGTTGGTTATGAAAAGCAATCATGGCACCCAGATCGAGGTCAGTGAGAATGTCGGCGTTCATTACCACAAAGGGGTTACTGTCTTTTAGTAGCGGTAGTGCTTTTAAAATGCCTCCGCCTGTTTCCAATACCTCACTGCTTTCATCGCTGATGGTTATATGGCTGCCCCATCCATTGTTTTCTTCAGTTGCTTTAATTATTTGTTCGGCAAAATGATGGACATTGACTACAACATCTTCAATCCCATATTGCTGTAAGTATTCTATATTTCTTTGTAAAACTGTTTTGCCATTTACTTGTGCCAATGCTTTTGGATGATGGTCGGTAAAAGGCTTTAAGCGGGTGCCAAGTCCGGCAGCGAGTATCATTGCTTTCATTATGGAAAATTAGGTAGAATATGGTGAATCAAGGGTTATGCCTTTTTTTAGTAATATTTTTTACAAGAAGATTAATCCAATGTCCATATCATCATTGTATTTTATAATGGCCGAAGACTATTGGTAGATAAGCTCAAGTTAGTCAGGGTATTTCGGCTGCTCCTGATTATTTAGTGTATTGTTGTTTATTTGAATTCCAATATTCTTGCTTTATTTGATAAGCAAGGTTTTTGGCATCTTCTTTCGTTCCTTTTGATTTGCTTGTCAGTTTGTTATAATTGTATAAAACGAATGCCATCTAAACCATTTCAGCATCTTCTTCGCTATCAAATTCAAGAATAATCCGGTTTTTTCCCTTACTGTTTCCACAACCACGTTTTAATAAATGTACTTACTTTTTCCAGTTCTCCTGATTGATGTGGTTCACCACCGTTTTTACTTTGTATTTATTGCGTAAATGCCTTGCTGTTTGCTCAGCCGCATACACACTCCGATGTTGCCCGCCGGTACAACCAAAATTTATCATCAGCCGGCTAAAACCTCGTTTCAGGTAATCCTCTACATTGATATCTATCAGGTCAAATACACTATGTAAAAAAGCAGGCATCCGGGTGTTTTGCTCCAGATAATCCTTTACATCCTTATCTAGTCCGCTTTGTGTTTTGTATTCCTCAATTCTTCCCGGATTTAAAATGCCCCGGCAATCGAAAACAAATCCACCCCCATGTTCACTATCATCAGCGGGGTAGCCATTTTTTATATAAGAAAAGCTGTTGATATGAATACTAAAAGGATGTTCTTCATTGGCCTGCATCGGTTCAAACTTTTCAATGGTGCTCTGATCAATGGCAATTTCAAGTACCCTGCTAAATTCCGGTACGTGGATACCCAAAGGCCGGTTTTCTACAAACCATTTCAGGTTGCGCAAGGCCAGCGGAATAGATGCAAGGAAATGGGCTTTTCTCTCAAAAAGGCCACGGAAACCATAGGCCCCAAGTACCTGCAATAAGCGGATAAGGACATACCCATAGTATTGATTGGTAAATACTTCCCGGTTCATGGGCTTTGGCAAGTATTCATCGAGGCTGTTCATATAACTATTCAACAGCTTTTTCTTCCAGTCATCGTTTAGGTTGGCCCTTGCCTGCCATAGCATAGAAGCCACATCATATTGTGGGGCACCTTTCATTCCTCCTTGATAATCAATAAAATAGGGTCTGCCATCTTTCAGCATAATGTTCCGGCTTTGAAAATCGCGGAACATGAAAAACTTATATTCGGTATGAGCAAGGTAGTTTGCCAATGCCTCAAAATCATTGATAAGTGCTTGCTTATCATAAGGTTGCTGTAGCGTATCAAGGAAATAATATTTAAAATACAACAGGTCGCTCATAATGGCTTGTTTACCAAATTCCTTGGCGGTCAGGCATTGGCTATAGTCCATTTGGTCATCGCCAAGTACCTGTAATTTAGCCAGTTCGTGCAGGCTCTCGGCAAACTGAGCATATACAAGGTCAATGTGTCCTTCTTTTTCCAGCGACTGCAAAAGGCTGAAATCTCCCAGATCGTTTTGCAGGTAGGTGGTACCCGCCTCATCCGATGCGAGGATGGTAGGTACCCGCAGTCCCTTGTTTTCAAAATGCCGGGTAAAGTAAAGGAAAGTCTTGTTTTCCGCTACATTCAGGTTAAAGGTTGCTATAAAGGTTTTGCCTTTGTTGCCAATTCTGTAGTACATACGGTCGCTGCCACTTTGGGGCAAAAGGTTTACGGTGATAGCAGGGTCTTCAAAATAGGTAGCTGCCAGTGTTTCCACAGCGAGGTACGCTTTTTCCATTTTTGTCATAAGTTGGCGAAATTATAGTAAAGTTTTTTGGAGGCTATGAAAATGGCACCTATTTTTGCACCGCAATGGCAAATTTTATCTATATCCACCATCATCATACTTACCGTAACCGGTAGGCCGATGGTTTTATGCATAAAATGCTAAAATAATTGATGGTCTTACCGAAGGGTAGGGCTTTTTTGTTTTCAGGAGTTATTTCAAACAAAACAGGGCGTAAAGCCTTTTTAACGCATGGCATTAACATTAGCAATTCAAAAATCAGGTCGTTTACACGATGACAGCATGAAACTGCTGAAAGATTGTGGCATAGATATAAAAAATGGGGTCAACAAGTTAAAAGCAGAAGCAGAGAATTTTCCCCTCGAAGTTTTTTTCTTACGCGACGATGATATTCCCCAATATGTGGAAGATAAGGTGGCCGACCTTGGTATTGTAGGTGAAAATGTGCTTTTGGAAAAGCAAAAGCAGGTGGAGACAGTAGAAAAATTGGGTTTTAGCAAATGCAGGCTTTCTATTGCCGTACCTAAAGAAATGTCTTACACAGGTCCTGATTTTTTACAGGGAAAAACGATTGCCACAAGTTACCCTGTTTTGGTAAAGCAATTTTTGCAAAAGCATCAGATTTCAGCAGAGATCCACGAGATTAGCGGAAGTGTGGAAATAGCGCCCGGCATTGGTTTGAGCGAGGCCATAGCGGATCTTGTAAGCAGTGGCAGCACCTTGTTTATGAACGGGTTGGTAGAAGCTGAGGTCATTCTGAAAAGTGAGGCGGTTTTGATTCGTAATCCTTCCCTTACTGAGGAACAAATGAAATTGCTGGATAAATTACAATTCCGTATTCGATCAGTACGCAAAGCCAAAAACACCAAATACGTTTTGCTGAATGCTCCCAATGACAAGCTTTCCCAAATTGTTGGCTTGTTACCGGGAATGAAAAGTCCTACCGTATTGCCCCTTGCCGAACCGGGTTGGAGCAGTGTGCACAGTGTATTGAACGAGAACGATTTCTGGGAAATTATTGAACAATTGAAGGAAGCCGGTGCGCAAGGCATTTTGGTGGTCCCTATCGAAAAAATGATTCTTTAAATCTCATTGTCTTAAGGTTTACCAACCTGAGGAAGCTGTATTTGCGGATAAAAAGAATTGGATAAAAAAAGCTGTAAATGAAAAAGTATATAAATCCGGAAGAGTCTGTTTGGGCTGAAATTATTGAAAGACCGGCCATGAATAAGGCCGATATAATGGAGCGGGTAAAACCTATCCTGTCAGCGGTGAAAGAAAATGGAGATAAAGCACTTGCAGCATTCAGTCTGAAATTTGACGGTGCCGTGCCGGAGAATTGGTCGGTAACCAGGCAAGAAATAGAAATGTCCGGTGAGTCTTTATCTGATGATCTGAAAAAAGCCATTGAACAGGCTGCTACCAATATTGAAAAATTTCATAGTACACAGGTTAGTCAGGAAGAAGCGGTAACCACCATGCCGGGTATCGTTTGTTGGCGCAGGTCTGTGGGTATCCAAAAAGTTGGATTGTACATTCCCGGCGGAACGGCTCCACTTTTTTCTACCCTGTTGATGCTTGCTATCCCAGCCCGCATAGCGGGTTGTGAGCAAATTATTTTGTGTACCCCTGCTGGTAAAACAGGTACCATTCATCCTGCCATTTTGTATGCCGCTAAAGTTGCCGGCGTTACCGATATTTTTAAAGTGGGTGGGGCACAGGCTATTGCAGCCATGGCTTACGGCACGCAAACCATTCCGGCTGTTTATAAAATATTTGGACCGGGTAATCAGTATGTTACCGCTGCCAAACAGTTGGTACAGCTCGATGGGTTATCTATTGATATGCCTGCAGGACCAAGCGAAGTATGTGTATGGGCAGACGAATCTGCTGATGCCGGTTTTGTAGCTTCAGACTTACTGAGTCAGGCGGAACATGGAGTAGATTCGCAGGTATTGCTTATTGCAAACAATGCCTTGCTGTTGGAAGCAGTGGAAAAAGCCATGGAGGAGCAGTTGACGAAACTGCCACGTCAGGCCATGGCCGTTGCAGCGCTTGAAAACAGCCGGGCTGTGGTAATGGAAGACCCGATGGCTGCGCTAAAGCTGGTAAACGCCTATGCTGCCGAGCACCTGATTATCAGTTGTAAGCAACCATTGGTATTGGCCGAAAGAATAATCAATGCCGGTTCTATATTTTTGGGAAACTTCTCCCCCGAAAGCGCAGGCGACTATGCAAGTGGCACCAATCATACATTACCAACCAACGGTTATGCCCGTGCTTACAGCGGGGTAAGTGTAGATAGTTTTGTAAAAAAAATAACGATGCAGCAATTGACTGAAAAAGGAATTCAGCAAATTGCCCCTACCGTAATAGCTATGGCTGAAGCAGAAGGATTGCAGGCGCATGCTGAAGCAGTGAAAATCAGATTGGCTTCGCTTAAAAAATAAAATACATCTAAAGTGTTTGACTTAAATAAACTGATTCGACCTAATGTACAGGCGTTGACGCCATACGCTTCGGCACGTGATGAATTCAAAGGCGAAGCATCTGTATTTCTTGATGCCAATGAAAACAGTCTTGGTTCTCCTACGCTTAAATGGTATCATCGTTACCCCGATCCGATGCAGTGGCGGGTGAAAGAAAAGCTTTCAGCCATTAAGCAGTTGCATCCCGGACAGATTTTTCTTGGCAATGGTAGCGATGAGTGTATTGACCTGTTGTACCGTGCCTTTTGCAATCCGGCTAAGGACAATGTTATTATTTGTCCACCTACGTATGGCATGTACGAGGTGAGCGGCAATATCAATGATGTAGCGATTCGTAAAGCCCCTTTACTGGAGGACTACCAACTGAATCTCGCCCATATTGAGCAGTTGGTGGATGTGCAAACAAAAATCGTCTGGCTTTGCTCTCCCAACAATCCTACCGGCAATTCGATGAACCTGCCCGACATGGAAATGGTGCTTAATAATTTTGATGGATTGGTGGTCATTGATGAAGCTTATATCAATTTTTCAAAACAAGTATCTGTTACAAGTTTACTGGCAGACTACCCTAATTTGGTGGTGATGCAAACCTTGAGCAAAGCCTGGGGTCTTGCCGGATTGCGACTGGGAATGATGTTTGCTTCCCCTGAAATTATTGGGGTTATCAATAAAATTAAACCGCCTTATAACATTGGGCAACACACGCAGGAACTGGTAGAACAGGCACTGGAAGAAATAGGACAGGTGAATGATATGATCCGGATTTTAGTGGATATGCGGGATGCACTCGCCGAAGTGTTGGGGCAAATGGCGATGGTGGAAACGGTTTATCCAAGCGATGCCAATTTTTTATTGGTAAAAGTAGCAGAAGCAAAAAAAGTGTATCAATACCTGCTTGAGCAAGGCATTGTGGTACGCGACCGCAGCAATGTGCAGTTATGCGAAGGCTGCCTGCGGATTACCATAGGAAACGAAGCAGAGAATACAAGGCTGGTGGATGCACTGGCCGATTTTATGGAATTTAATACTGCAGGCTCATGAAAAGAGTATTGTTTATAGACCGGGATGGAACGCTGATCAAAGAAGCACCGCCAACTTATCAGCTTGATGCATTTGAAAAGCTGGTTTTTTATCCTAAAATGTTTACTAACCTGGCACGGATTGCCGCAGAATTGGATTTTGAATTGGTAATGGTTACCAATCAGGATGGACTGGGAACAGAAGCTTTTCCGGAAGAAACATTTTGGCCGGTACATAACTTTATGATGCAGGCGCTTGAAGGCGAGGGGATTCATTTTTCAGCAGTACATATTGACAGGAGTTTTCCTCATGAAAATATGCCCACCCGCAAACCCGCAACGGGCATGCTAGAGGCTTATCTGGATGCTTCAAAATACGACCTGGCAAATTCTTTTGTAATTGGCGACCGGATTACAGATGTGCGACTGGCCAAAAATCTGGGATGCAAAGCCATCTGGATGGTGGAAGATGCAAGCCTTGGTGCCGGTGAGTTGCAAGAGGATATAGCGGCGCTTCGGCAGGATACCGTTGCGTTGGAAAGCACCGATTGGGAGGCTATTTATACTTTTTTGAAAATAGGCATCCGTCTGGTGCATCATGAAAGAAATACCAATGAAACTAAAATTAGCATTGACCTGAATCTCGACGGAAACGGTAAGGCTAATATTAATACCGGACTTGGATTCTTCGATCACATGCTCGATCAGATTGCAAGACATGGCAGCCTGAATCTTGGGGTGACAGTACAGGGTGATCTTCATATTGATGAACACCATACCATTGAAGATACCGGTCTGGCACTTGGCGAAGCTTTTGCCAAAGGATTGGGCGATAAACTGGGGGTAGAGCGTTATGGTTTTTGCCTGCCTATGGATGATTGTCTGGCACAGGTAGCGCTTGATTTTGGTGGCCGAAACTGGCTGGTTTGGGATGCCGAATTTAAGCGGGAAAAAGTGGGCGATATGCCAACTGAAATGTTTTTTCATTTTTTCAAATCCTTTTCCGATGCCGCCAAATGCAACCTGAATATAAAGGCACAAGGAGAAAACGAACATCATAAAATAGAAGCTATTTTTAAGGCCTTTGCCAAAGCCATAAAAATGGCGGTAAAAAGGAATCCCATGAAAATGGAACTGCCAAGCACAAAAGGCGTACTCTAAAATCGCCAACCAAAAAGATTATGGATGTAGCCATTATAAAATACAATGCGGGGAATATCAGGTCAGTGCTTTTTGCTTTGGAAAGGCTGGGTATTGAAGGAAAGGTAACCGATGATGTGGAAGAAATTAAAAATGCCGCCCATGTAATTTTCCCTGGGGTAGGGGCCGCCAATAGTGCGATGCCTTATTTGATTGAACGCGGTCTTGATGAAGTCATCCGTTCTTTGAAGCAACCTTTTTTGGGAATATGCCTTGGGATGCAATTGATGTGCCGGCATAGCGAAGAGAATGATACTCCCTGTCTGAATTTATTTGATATTGCGGTAAAGAAATTTCCGGCAAATGAAGCAGGACAGCCTTCCATTAAGATACCGCACATGGGTTGGAACCGGCTGGATGAAGTGAAGAGTCCGCTCTTACAAGGCTTGCCCGAATCGGCTTTCTGCTATTTTGTGCATAGCTATTATGCCGAAATGAGCACTGACACTATCGCTACAACGACCTACGGATTGCCGTTCAGCAGTGCGCTGCACCGGGATAATTTTTATGGCGTACAGTTTCACCCCGAAAAAAGCGCGGCCGTTGGGGAGCAGATTTTAAAGAACTTTTTAGCCCTTTGATTTTTTTTGAATAAATTAATAAAGAGATATGTCTTTTATACCAGTACCCGCCATTGATATTATAGACGGTAAATGTGTACGATTAACAAAAGGGGATTACAGCCAGAAAAAAATATACAACGAGCACCCGTTGGAAGTAGCGCAGGCTTTTGAGGATGCAGGTATAAAGCGATTGCACCTTGTAGATCTTGATGGTGCCAAAGCAGGTAAGGTAATCAACTGGAAAGTGCTGGAAACTCTGACTTCCAAAACCGGACTGGAAATTGATTTTGGCGGGGGCATCAAATCAGTAGAAGCGATAGCCATTGTTTTTGAAAGTGGAGCCGCTTTTGCAACCGTAGGCAGCATGGCCGTAAAAGATCCGGTATTGTTCGAAATGTTGCTCCTGAAATATGGTGCGGAGAAATTTTTGCTCGGGGCCGATGTGAAGGGCGAAAATATTGCTATTCATGGCTGGACCGAAGAAACCGAAGTAAATATCTATGCTTTTCTAAAGCAGTATCTTACTAAAGGAGTAAAACACTTTTTTTGCACCGATATAGCCAAGGACGGGATGATGGAAGGCCCATCAACTGACTTATATAAAAGTCTTTTGAAGGCAGAACCGGGGATCAATTTATTGGCAAGCGGTGGCATCCGGCACATGGCAGATGTGGTGGAGATGAAAGAAATAGGCATGCATGGCGCCATTATTGGAAAGGCCATTTACGAAGGGCATATCGCCTTGAAAGAACTTGCCGCATTAACAGCTTAAAATCAATTCAGACATGCTTACCAAACGCATTATTCCCTGTTTAGATATTAAAAACGGACGAACGGTCAAAGGCATCAATTTCGAAAATATCCGGGATGCAGGTGACCCGATTGAACTGGCGCAGCGTTATATGCTTGAAGGGGCTGACGAGTTGGTATTTCTCGACATAACGGCCACCAATGAAGACCGGAAGACCTTTGCCTCTCTTGTGCAGGATATTGCCCGCCACATCAACATCCCTTTCACAGTTGGCGGGGGCATCAGTTCAGTGGCCGATGCGAGGGTACTGCTCGAAGCGGGTGCCGATAAGGTTTCCATCAATTCGAGTGCCGTACGCAACCCGGGATTGGTGAACGAACTTGCGGAAGAATTTGGCAGTCAGTTTGTGGTAGTGGCGATTGATACCAAAAGGATGCAACCCACTGATCCTGTGGAGCAGGAAAGAGTAGTAACGCATGGGGGCACCAAGCCTACCGAACGTTTTACCATTGCGTGGGCCAAAGAGGTTTACGAAAGAGGTGCCGGAGAAATATTGCTGACGAGCATGAATACCGATGGTGCCAAAACAGGTTTTGCCAAAGAAATTACCCGTGCCGTTTGTGCTGTTATCAATATCCCGGTAATTGCATCAGGGGGAGCAGGGAGCATGGTACACTTTAAAGAGGCTTTTGAACAAACAGGCTGTGATGCCGGGCTCGCTGCCAGTATTTTCCATTTTGGAGAAATAGGGATTCCCGAATTGAAGAACTATCTTAGAGGAGAAAATATACCCATAAGGTTGTAAGGATTTACCATAGAGCTGATAAAGTGTCAAGGATGTAATGAATTCGGTTTTACGGGATGTATTGATAACACTTTTGTAAAATAATTTAAAAATTTCCTACTATGAAATATTTAGCCGGCATCCTCGCAGCAATCGCCTCGGTTTTTTATGGATTATACCAATTAGGTCCCGGTATAAATAAACGAAGAGAAAAAAAGAAAAATGAAGAATGGACCCGCAAGTGGAAAAACATGCACGGCGGTTCAAAAAAATAAGATCTATGGAGATTGATTATAAAAAATACACGGATGGCCTTGTACCCGCAGTAGTACAGGATATGGAAAGCAATATCATACTAATGGTTGGTTTTATGAATGAAGCAGCCATTGAAAAAACCCGTCAATCCGGGCACGTTACCTTCTATAGTCGCAGTAAACAACGCCTTTGGACCAAAGGCGAAAGCTCCGGACATTTTCTTATTTTTAAGGAAATGATGGTGGATTGTGATGGCGATACGTTGCTCATTAAGGCAAACCCTGTTGGGCCTACCTGCCACACAGGTGCGGATACCTGTTTTGGGGAAACCCTGCCAAAGGCAACCGAGGGTATTTTTCCTGCAGACAAAAGTCCCGCTGATTTCTTAATGCATCTTGAGCAGGTGATTGCAGACAGAAAATCAAACCCTTCAGAAGCTTCCTATACCTCTAAGCTTTTTGCCAGAGGCATCAATAAGGTTGCCCAAAAAGTTGGAGAAGAGGCGGTGGAATTGGTGATTGAAGCAAAGGATGATAATAGGGATTTATTTTTGGGTGAAGCAGCAGATCTTATGTATCATTATATTATATTGCTACAGGCTAAGGGGTTTAATTTGAGTGATGTGGTGGAGGTATTAAAGGAAAGGCATAAATAGAGCTATAGAATATTTTTATAAAAGGATCTACAAGAAAACCACCATTCTATTTCCATGGAATGGTGGTTTTTTATTTTATTCAATAGTTGAGCGCTTAGTTTTCAGTCTCCTCCGATTTCTTTTCCTTGTAAAACATATAAACCCGGAATAGGCCTATTAATAAGGCGAATGGTGTCAGAAACCACCAAAGAGTTGTCAGTTCCGGTTGTAAAGTGGGATTCATTAAATTATAACAACCTACAATAAACAATAAGGTGGGAATAATTAGTCTGGTACTTTTAAAAAATTTCATTCTTATTTTCTTATGTTTAATTAAAATTATAAATCAAAAGAGGGATGTTGTTATTCAGTTACTAAAAATGCTATACTACCAAATATGGAACCAACCATCTGTTTTCATATTTTTTTTCTGGTAAATGCTGAAATAGTATTTATCAGAAAGATAACCTGATTTATGATAGCATACCTGGTTTCATGTAAAACGTAAAAGGCAGACGGCAAACGTGAAAAGGCAGAGGGCAAACGTGAAAAGGCAGACGGTTTCACCTTTCACCTCTCACGTTTTCACCTTTCACTTTTTACATTTCACCTCTCACGGTTTCACCTCTCACGGTTTCACCTCTCACGTTTCACGTTTCACCTTTCACCTTTCACGGGTTCGCTTTTCACCTTTCACGGGTTCGCTTTTCACCTTTCACGTCTCACCCTTCACGGTTTCACGTTTCACCTTTCACTTTTCACGTCCCACCTCTCACGTCTCACCTCTCACGGTTTCACCTTTCACGAGTCACCTCTCACCTCTCTCGTCTCACCCCTCACGTTTCACGTTTGACCTCTCACGTTTCACGTTTCACCTCTCACCTCTCACCTCTCACCTCTCACCTCTCACGTCTCACCTCTCACCTCTCACGTCTCACGTCTCACCTCTCACGTCTCACCTCTCACGTCTCACCTCTCACGGTTTCACCTGCAAGATTCAAGTTATAAAGCTTCAATAATCATAGCGCTTGCACCACCACCGCCATTGCAAATACCAGCACCACCTATTTTTCCTCCATGTTGTTTTAAAACATGAATTAAAGTAACAATAATGCGGGCACCACTGCAACCCAATGGGTGACCAAGGGAAACCGCGCCTCCATGTACATTTACTTTTGCCGGATCGAGCCCCATTTTATTTGTATTGGCTATTCCAACTACACTGAAAGCTTCATTTAATTCCACATATTGCAGATCACTCATTTGAAGACCTGCTTTTGCTACAGCTTTAGGCAAAGCAAGTGAAGGCGTCATGGTGAAAAGCTCTGGCGCTTGTTCAGCATCCGCATAACTGATGATTTTTGCAATCGGTTTCAAGCCATTGGCTTCTGCATATTCGCGGCTTACCAATACAAGTGCCGCAGCGCCGTCATTCATGGTGCTTGCATTGGCTGCCGTTACCGTACCGTCTTTTTCAAAGGCTGGTCTTAAACCGGGAATTTTATCAAATTTCACGTTCCAGCATTCTTCATCCTTCGCAAAAAGGATGGGATCTCCCTTCCTTTGAGGAATGGAAACCGGAACCACTTCCGCATCAAAATGGCCCTCAT
>JBBQXO010000151.1:0-12140 GCA_038209595.1 Chitinophagales bacterium | reverse complement strand
CATTTCCCCCAACAAGCCAGTTTCGCTTCGTAATTTGGCTTTTAGCAATAACTGTACTAAACAACAATAAAGCAATAATATTGATACTTTTCATATAATTCTATTTGTGTAGAGTGATTAAGTAAAATTAGCGAAATGGAGGCCTTTTATCAAGCAATATTTTTTGTAAGAATATTTTCATGTCTGTTGTTTTGACTGTCGAACCCTCTCAAATATTTAGGTTGTGTCCAACAGGATTTACCTACAACTCATTAATATACAAACCAAAAATGCATAAATCTAGTATATGTCTTTTTGATAAGTAATTGACTTGTAATCATTTATTGTTTTATTTTAAATTTTTTGTTTCGGAAGAGTTTGTCTATACAAAATTATTAAAAAGTACATTTATTTAGAATTCCAACCTACTTTTTGCCATAAATCATCGAGGAAACTTTTTATAAATTTCAATTTTGTTTTGGCAATATGCTGATAGCGTTTGCTTGTTTTAATATGGAAGTGAACCATCATGTTCTGAGTATAACATGTATTGGCCTCTTTTTTCAAATAGGAGCGTGGTTCCGGTTTTGCGGGATTCTTGTACTAATGAATAGTAACTGACTATATCACTTAAAGGTTTGCCTGTTGGTCTGTTGCCTGGTAAAAATATTTTTCTGTCTCTTTCTTGAAATATCAGATTTTACCCTTTATATTTGGTTGATAGTCATTTTTAACACAAAATCTGCTTATAAATGGCTTTTTTTCCTTAAACAAATCAATTCAGGCGTAGGTTTATGAGAATTTCCCTGGTATTCTTTACATTATTTATTTGTGTGTTTTGTTCTGTTGGGTCCCTTTATGCACAGCCCCGTGCCGGTATTCGGGTGGGTACAAGGGTGTTGGCTTTAGGAGAAACCATATCGGTTTGTAAAGGCACTTTCATACTATTTTTAAATGAAGTTGCCGCACCCGGCAATGCCGTGGTGACCTGGAGGTTTGATGGAGGTACACCTGGTGTTTTTGTCGGAAGCAACCCTCTTCCTATTTTTTATAATACAGCAGGAATTGATACTGCTATGCAGGTGGTGAGGTTGGGAGCTCTAACCGATACTACCTATGTATTGGTGAAGGTATCGGATTTAAAACCAATCCCCAACTTTACCCATTCGCCCAATGGGGAATGCGCCAACAATCCCATGGTTTTTACCAACACCACTACCGGCGGTGCTGGTATTAGTTACCGGTGGTCGTTTGGCGATGGAAGACCTGTTTCTACGGTTGCCAGTCCATCCCATGAATACGAAACCAATCCGGCTGGTCCCTTGTTGCAGCCTTTTACGGTTAAGTTGATTGCGACCAATAATGGCAATTGTACCGACTCCATCAGCAAGATCATAAATATCAAAAGAACGCCGGACCCTACCGTAGAAAGGGGGAACAATAATTTTGAATTTCTAGCAAGTTTTAATGGGGTGCCTACTTTTCGGAAATGCGAAAACATTCCTTTTTTTGAATTTACATTTAGAAACGCATCGGCCACCATTAACCAGAATACACAATACACCATCAGGTGGGGCAATGGAAACCCTGATACAACTTTTGCAACCTGGCCTTCAGGTTTTACCAATACAATAAGCCGTACATTTCCCAGAGGCAACAGCAATATGTCGGTTAGAGTGCGGGATGCAGATGGCTGCGAAGGGGTTAAAAATTATAATGTATTTGTGGGGACTACGCCAGCGGGAGGATTTGCCAGCCGGGGAAATGCAAGTATCTGCGCTCCCAATGCCCTCACTTTCGATATAAATAATTTTGCAAATAATGCCCCGGGCACCCTTTATAAAGTTACCATCAATGATGGCTCTCCGTCACAGGTATTTCAGCATCCCGCACCGGCTGAAGTAGCACATATTTTTCAAAAAACATCTTGTGACATTACCAGTACCAATGGGTCTGATAATTTTACCAACTCTTACCGGGCAACATTAGATGTAGAAAACCCTTGCGGTATAACGAGTTTGAGTGTCATTCCCATTTATGTTTCTGGTAAGCCCATAGCAAATTTTATAGCATCTCCCGGCAAAGAAGTATGTGTAAATACCACTGTAAGCCTTACAGAAACCAATGTATATGGGGGCAATATTACACCCACTGGCAGTGGAAGTTCAAGTTGTATCAATACAGGTAAGAAAGTTTGGCGTATTACGCCGGCAACAGGTTATACCATTACTTCGGGAACACCTGGATCGGTAAATGGCCGCCCCGATGATGGCTTTTTCTGGACGGAGGGCAGCAGTAATCTGAATGTTCTTTTTACCCAAACAGGTATTTATAAAGTGAAAATATATGCGGCTAACGATCTTTGTGGCGTAGATAGTTTAGAACAAGAAATTTGCGTCCGGCTCCCTCCAACCGCCTCTTTTACCATAAGTTCAAAAAATGGATGTGCTCCCGCATCTGTTGATTTAAATAATACCAGTCCTCAAGGCCCTTGTCGTGGCGAAAGCTATCAATGGCAAATTGAGTATGCCGATCCTTTAAACTGTGGTACGGTGGGTGGCTATGACCTGCTTGATGGAACCACACTGAACAGCCGCAGCCCTAAAATAAGATTTAATAATCCCGGCAGGTATATCATAACGCTTCGTGTTTTTGCAATAGCCTCCAACTGTGCAAGCGCAGTTGTTGTTGATACGTTTTTTGCTGCCACAAGGCCTAAAGTGGATTTAAGCAATGTCAATGGAATATGTGCAGGCAATGCCTTAACCCCGGTGGCAAATGTTTCCAACTGTTACGGACCCGGAGCGCTTACTTACGCCTGGACTTTTGCCGGAGGAAACCCTGCCACATCTTCCTTACTCAATCCGGGTGCCGTTGCCTACGGTGGCAATGGTACCTTTGCCATTACGCTTTCAGCTACCAACGGCTGTGGCACAAGCATCGGCAACAGGCAGGTGGTTATCGGGCCAAGACCGGCGGCTATTGCCGGGGCTAACCGCGAAATTTGCAGTGGCGTTGCTACTACATTGGGAGCTGCACCCATAGCAGGGGTCACCTATTTATGGACTCCCTCTTTAGGTTTAAGTAATGCCAATATTGCCAATCCTGTTTTCAACTATATTTTTACAGGCCCTGCTGCTGATACAGCCATCACCTACACTTTAAGAGCTTCCACCGGGCCGGATTGTTTTAGTACGAATACCATAGAAGTTACTGTAAAAAGAGGGCCGGGCTTATCTGTAATTCCTGCCAGTGCTTCCATTTGTACAGGTGGTACCGCGTTGCTAACAGCAGCAGGTGCAGATGCTTATGTATGGTCGCCGGCGGCGGGGCTTAGTGCTACCAATATTGCCTCAGTATCGGCATCCCCCTCAGTTTCCACGCCTTATACAGTGATAGGTTCGCTTTCCAATGGCTGCTTTGCTACCCGTAATATATTGGTATCTGTCATTCCTTTTGTACCTCCCAATGCAGGTGCCAATAAAGAATATTGTAGCGGAGGCAGCACTAGCATTGGGGTCGCTTCGGCGGGTATGACCTACACCTGGCAACCTGCCACAGGTCTTTCCAATGCAAACATTGCCAACCCTACCGTAAATTTTGTTTATAACGGGATTACGCTCGACACTACATTGCGATACGTACTTACCGCCTCCAATGGTGCCCTTTGCACAAGTACCGATACTGTATTTGTAAAAGTAAACCGAACCCCTGTATTGTTGTTGCAGCCTGCATCTGCCTCCATTTGTACTGGCAGTTCTGCGCCAATAACAGCATCAGGGGCAGAGGAATATGCCTGGTCGCCTGCAACCGGGCTCAGTGCTACCACTGGAGCCAATGTTACCGCAAGCCCTACCGCAAGCAGAACCTATACCATAACCGGAAAACTGAGTAACAATTGCAGTGCCAGTGCTAATGCTACGATTTCTGTAGTAAATTTTGTACCTCCCAATGCGGGTGGCAATAAAGAATATTGCAGCGGCGGAAGCACCACCATCGGGGTTGCTTCGGCGGGTATGACCTACACCTGGCAACCTGCCACCGGTCTTTCCAATGCAAACATTGCCAATCCTACCGTAAATTTTGTTTATAACGGAACTGCGCTCGATACTACATTGCGATACGTACTTACAGCATCCGCTGGCGCCAATTGCACAAGTACCGATACTGTATTTGTAAAAGTAAATAGAACCCCTATTCTTAGAATCATCCCCAACTCAACTATTATTTGCGTTGGAGCCGCTGATATTCTTACCGCAACGGGTGCGGATACTTACCTGTGGAGCCCGGCAAATGGACTGAATGTGACCAACCTTGCACAAGTAACCGCTTCTCCAATCAGTACGACCAATTATACCGTTACAGGTTCTCTTGGCAACGGATGCAGTGCAAGCCGCATAGTAAATGTTGAGGTAATAAACAGACCGGTGGTAAACGCTGGGGCCGACACCATAGCTTGTAACAATGCTATCGCAGTGCAACTTCGGGGTACGCCCATAGGGGGAGTATGGAGCGGGAGTCCTGAACTAACAGGAGCCGGTATTTTTAATCCGTTGGCTGCAGGTTTGGGTACCTACAAACTGTATTATACCTTTCAAAGAAATGGTTGCGATGGTATTGACAGTGTCAATGTTAGGGTGCAAACGCCCCCCTTGGTTAATGCTGGCAGAGATACAAGTTATTGTGCCGATAATAGAACGATTTTATTGACCGGAACACCAAATGGGGGTACATGGAGCAATACAACATCGGTAACCACCGGTGGCAATTTCAGTCTGTCCACCCCGGGTAATTATGAGGTGGTTTATACCATTGGTTCCGGTGCTTGTATCAATAAGGATACCGTGCAAATAATAGTCGCCAATATTGTTGAAAATAACCGGCTTGGGAGCGATTTTGGAATTTGTTCGGGAGATACACCGGCATTGCTAACCGGCAGCCCGGCAAGTGCGGGTACGTTTCCTATATTTTACCAATGGCAACAAAGCAGCGATAGCCTCAACTGGACGAATATTCAGGATGCTACATTACAAAATTATCAACCCCCTGCGCTTTCTGCCAACAGGTATTATCGCCGGCTTGCAAGCAGTTCCATTTGTACCAATGCAAATGCTTCCAATGGCATCCGCATTTTCATACACCCCAATGCCTTGGCCACCTTCAACCCGCCAACCCTTATAAAGTGTCCGCCTTTTGTGCTCGATTCGGCAGCTATTAATCTGGTACCTTACCCAGACCGCAATGGTGTGTACCGTTGGTTTGCCAATGGGGTTTTGCTGGGAACAGGTACCCGCTTCCCGGGATATACTATTTCCAATGGCGATGATTCTGTTACCATAAAACTGCTGACCATCAGTCGTTTTGGTTGTGTAAACGATTCCGCTACCCGTATTTTCAAAACACTCCCAAGCCCGACACCTTCTTTTACGCTTAGCGATACCGTGGGTTGCGGTCCACTCGATGTAGCCATTACCAATACCACCCCACAGGCTTCCCGCTATTATTTTAGCTGGGATTTTGGAACCGGGCAAACCTTTATTGGGGCAGATCCCGGCATCATCCGTTTTCCGGCCAACCCCGATAAAGGCGATACGGTTTATACTGTCAGGATGCGGGCTACCGGTGGCTGCGACACCTTACAGGTAGTGCGTTTTATAAGGGCTCGGGCAAGACCAAGAACCATATTTACCCCCGATGCGGCGGAAGGTTGCAGTCCGTTTACCGTCGCTTTCAACAACAATAGTGCTGGCAGTAATGCCAGTTTTACCTGGGATTTTGGCGATGGCAGTCCGCGGTTGCCGGCTGCCATTGGAACAGTGACGCATACCTATTTTACCGGGGTGCTCGATACCTTCCGGGTAAGGCTATTTAGCAACAATGATTGCGGAACCGATACCGCTCAGTTTGCACTTGTGGTAAACCCCAACCGGATACGGCTTGACTTTGCCGTGAATGGAAACGAGCTCAATGGCTGTGCGCCGCATTCGGTCCGGTTTATAAACAATACCACGGGTGCCAATTTGTTCCGTTGGGATTTTGGCGATGGTAGCCCCGAACTGATTACCAACCGTGGCTTCGATACCCTGCAACATATTTACACCGATACCGGTTTGTATCGGGTCAGGCTTTTTGCCACCAACGGTTGCAGCGATACCACAAGTTTTGAAACCATAAGGGTGGTACAAGGACCGCAGGTAAGCTTTACTTTGTCGCCCTCCGCCATTTGTTTAGGGGATGCATTTACGCTAAATAATATAAGCGAAAACGGTTTGGCCTGGAACTGGGATTTTGGCGATGGCACCACAAGTTCCCAACGCAGCCCGGTTAAAAATTATACGCGTACCGGCACCTTCCGGGTGGTACTGCGGGGCACCCGGCAATTTGCACAAGGGTTTGGTTGTACCGACAGTGCTGCGGCTACCATCACTATTTCGTCCCCCACCGGTGATTTTGGCTATCGGGCAGGCTACCATTGTTTTGGCAACCGGGTGGCTTTTGAAGTAACCAACAGCAATGCTACTACGTACCGTTTTTACTTTGGCAACGGGGATAGCTTGACGACTACCAATCCGGCCATTACTTACCTCTATCCACAACCCGGCCGCTACAGGCCTTCGGTAATGATTACTACCAATGGATGCAGCAGACTATTGATGGGTACCGATTCTGTCTTGATCGATCGTATCCGGGCAGGTTTTGTTTTTACCCCGGAGCCTTCCTGTGGCAGTACGCTGCTTCGTTTTACCGATACGTCGGTGGCCTTTGCAGGCATTGCCACAAGACGCTGGTTTTTTGGAGATGGAACGGTTTCGGCCTTACAGAATCCAACTAAGAATATTTTCGCCGCAGGCAATTATCCGGTATCACTCCGGATTACGGGTATCAGTGGTTGTACCGATTCTGTTTTCTTAAATCTGCCGGTGGCTGTAGAGCCTTTCCCGGTTTTATCCATTAGTGGCGATACAAGTGGTTGTGTGGGTTTTCCACGCTCTTTTACCGCCAATGCTGCGCCGGGTGCTGGTGCAATCACCTATAGCTGGCAAATACAGGGTGGGGTAAATGCTACCGGAAATACAGCTTCCAATACCTGGTTTGCGCCGGGCGATTATTCGGTGCGATTGATTGGCCGTAACGCATTTGGCTGTGCAGATACCGTTATACGCCGCATAGTGGTTCATCCCACACCGGTGGTAAATGCCGGTACCGATGTTACTATTTGCAGGGGGCAAAGTACCGGGTTAAACGGAGGGTCGGCAAACGACGTATTGCGCTGGAATCCGCAACAGGGTTTAAGCTGTACCGATTGCCCCAACCCGATTGCCAACCCAAACCTAACTACGCAGTACACGCTGACGGCCACCAATACTTTTGGTTGCAGTCAAACCGATACCGTTGTGGTACAGGTAGCACAACCTTTCCGTGTAGGCCTTACCCCAAATGATACCATTTGTGCCTCCAACAGAGAAACCGCTCAGTTATTTGCTTCGGGAGCTTTCCGTTATGTGTGGAGCCCGGCAGTTGGGTTATCAGGGGCAAATATCCCCAACCCGATTGCCACGTCGGCAAGTACCACGCGTTACCGGGTCATTGGTTTTGATGCGGAAAATTGTTTTACCGATACCGGGTTCGTAACGGTAGCGGTAGGATACAATCCAACCGTGCAATTACCGGCGGGTGGATTGCTTGTAGCAGGCACACAGGTAGTGCTGACTCCTGCCCTCACCGGGGGGCCTTTTCGCCGCTATACCTGGACCCCTAACCGCGACCTGAGTTGCAGCGATTGTCCCAATCCGGTAGCTACCATCAATAACAATATTCAATACCGGCTGCAGGCAGAAACCATTTACGGATGTACTGCTTCCGATACCGTTTCCTACACCGTGCAATGTCAGAAGGATCAGGTATTTATTCCCAATGCTTTTTCACCCGACGGGGATGGCATCAACGATGTAATGATGGTGCGGGGTAAGGGCGTTTCGAGGGTGCTGAATTTCAGGATTTACAACCGTATGGGACAGGTAGTATTTGAACGAAGCAATATCAATGCCAATGATCCGCAGAACGGATGGGATGGCAGGATAAACGGGGTGCCGGCAAGCCCCGATGTATATGTTTTTACCGCGGAAATTTTATGTACCGCAGGGGCAAGTTTTAGTTATAAAGGTAATATCACCTTATTCAGATAAAGTGGAGCATGATGGAGAAGCAATTAAAATATAATGAGGCGAGGCAATGGGGGTGGGTAACGATAGTCGCCTTGCTGCTATTTTGCGGGTCGAAAACGCAGGCACAGGATTTAAACTTTTCACAGTTTTACGAATTGCCCTTGTTGCGCAATCCGGCGCTTGCGGGGGTGTTTATCGGCGACATACGCATTCAATCCGTGTACCGGAATCAATGGCAGAGTGTAACGGTTCCTTACCGCACCACCGGGCTAAGTGCCGAAGTGAATTTTCCGGTAAATGACTACGGGCATTACCTCACTGCCGGGGCGCAGGTATTGCACGATGTGGCCGGAGATAGTAAGCTTACCCGTACCCATATTTTACCCGTACTTACCTACCATGTGCCGCTCAATGGCGACCAATTATATTTATCGGGTTCAGTAATGGGAGGCTATGTAAATAATAGTTTTAATCCTACAGGTTTGCGTTGGGACGATCAGTACCAAAACGGGCAGTTCACCCCCGGCAACCAAACCCGGCAGGTACTTGCCCAAACCGGGAAAAATTATTTTGATCTTGGGGCAGGGTTGGCGCTGAGTGGAAGTCTGCGGCAGGATATTACTTTTTATGCAGGGGTCGGTCTTTTTCATGCCAATAATCCGCTGATTGCTTTTAACAATGATGCCATTCGCTTGGGCAGAAAATGGGCATTGAACGGAGGGCTTACCTTTGAAACAAGCGATTGGAACCGGTTTACTTTTTACGTTGATTATTTTCATCAGAATGCCACCGCAGGTAGCGATTCAGCCATCCGTGTAGGCGGGCAAAAAGTGGCCATGCTTGGTGGTTTTTATACGACGGATTTGGTTACCTACAATACCGATGATAAAGTGAGCCTTTCCTTTGGCGGTATGTATCGTTGGGCCGATGCTTTTGCCCCGGTTGTGCGGCTTGAGTTAAAAAGAATGGCAGTAGGTTTAAGTTATGATATCAATACGAGCTCACTCACAAAAGCGTCAGGGGCGAGAGGCGGTTTCGAATTGACCCTTGCCTATAAAAACGCCTTCAACAGCAGGGTATTAAAACAGTATCGGTTGAAATGTGTAGGGTTTTAAGGAAAAAAACGGTCGGCCAACCAAAGAGGACGGGGGTTGATATTTACTGCCCAAAATAGCATGATAAATAAAGAAACATGGATCTATGTTTTCCTTATTTATTCACTGATGGTAATGACAAACATACAGTCCAAAAGAATAGAAAGGTAAAAACAACCCTGATGTAGGTTTTTAACCCAGATTGCAGTTATCCGTGGACAAATCCTTACTGGGCTTGATTTTCATTTATTTTGAGTTTCGGCGGGGGGACTACAAGTTTTTTACGGGTAAATGGTTTGTGCTTGTATTTTAACCCACATTGCAGTTATCCGTCTATAAATCCTTACTGGGCTTGAGTTTCATTTATTTTGAGTTTTGGCGGGGGGACTACAAGTTTTTTACGGGTAAATGGTTTGTGCTTGTATTTTAATACCTCGTAAATTTTGGCTACATCTTCAATTGGCTCGCTGCGTTGGCGAATAATGAGGAGTTGGTCAAATTCATTGGTAAGATTTGTAGTACCCAATTTTAGAACATCCATTGTATGTACAATATCCTTTCATTGGTTGTTTATTCCTTTTTGCTTTAGATGATGTATTAAGAACATGCACCTTTCTGTTTATCCCCCAACCGGCAGGGTCCGTATTGCCGCACCGCTAAATATTAATGATGATGCCATCCGTCTTTTCGCCATTTCAAAATTGGGCTGGATAAAAAAGAATCAACGGAAATTTGAGCAACAGGAAAGACAATCGCCAAGGGCATTTGCCGAAAGAGAATGCCATTATTTTGAAGGACGCAGTTATTTGTTAAGGGTAACAGAACACGAAGCACCTCCAAAAGTCACCATTAAAACCAAGACATATATTGACCTTTTTGTAAGCCCCAATACCACCATCGGGCAAAGACAAACTATATTGAATGCATGGTACCGGAAACAGCTAAAAAATAAAATACCTGCCCTCATTTCCAAATGGGAAAAAATTATGGGGGTGACCGTTTCAGACTAGGGCGTTAAACAAATGAAAACAAAATGGGGTACTTGCAATATAGAACAAAAGCGCATTTGGGTAAATCTGAAACTGGCAAAAAAACCAGCAGTTTGTTTAGAATATATTGTTGTGTATGAAATGGTACACTTGTTGGAGCGACATCATGGCGATAGATTCCTGTACTATATTGACAGGTTTCTGCCTAAGTGGAAACAATTGAAAATTGAACTCAACAATTTGCCGGTGAGTCATGGTGATTGGGATTTCTGAATTTTTTGGGCTCATAAAAATCGGAGGCTTTTCTTGTTAGTTGGTCTCACCACTCAACTGAAAATAAACCTGTTAAACAAATTGAGGTGGCGGGTGTCGGGTTCTACTAACTTCCCTGCTGTACTTTGTAGAGGTCTTAAAAGCTATGGTTTATTGTTCATGGGGCTTCACAAGGGGTGATTGCCATACATTATTCAGGGCCTGACTTTTACGTGATGGATAGGCCAACCTATTAACTGTATGTACGCTTCACCGTGCAGCCGGGTCATTTTGCTGGTTTTGATGCCTGATTAATCGCTTTGAATTAGTAAAATGATACATACCGGAGCAGCCTCCTTCGGGAGCAAGGATCTAACATGAATTTTGCCAGCCTCGCATGGGAACTTTCGTCCTGCGGGATGCAGAACCCCGCCTCCTATTTTAGACTCCTTCCTGCAAATTATAGCTAGCCGCCTTCTGTGGGAGGAAGAGGAATTTACTGTTTTCGGGTTATTGGGGGTTGGGTCACAGATAACATGGCGGTTTTTTAATTGGTTGGGGTAAGTAAAAACGCAGTTTTCGTTAAAGCTATATTGCGATCAAGGATAAGTTTTCTAATATTACATTCCTTTTTAGAGTAGTAAAACATTTAATACAATTCCTGTCCTTTCCTAACTTTTCTCGCCTCTATTAGGAAACATTTTCCCTTTCTATTAAGCCGAAATCAATGATAGTTGGTTCACCATTTTCTATTGACCTCCTTTTTAAATATACCGAATACGACTCTTAAATAGTAGGTTGGGCATAATACTCTTCAGACCCATCGGGAATACCTATTTGGCTGTTTGCGAGTAGGGGTGAAATGAAAAGGACTATGTGAAAATGTTTGAGTTGCATTTGGTGGTATTATTAAATTGAGTACAACGGTTTGCAGCTATAAGAAGTTGGCAATTTCGGAGACGAAAACTGTCTGCCATCACAAAATCCCGCATGTGCGCGACACAAAGCTTCACCTGCCTGCCGGCAGGCAGGTTTAACCACTGAACCGCCAATTTCTTGTAGGTGCTGTAATAGCCTGTGGTTCTCTTCGTCATTGTCTGCTAAGTTTAATTATTTACCCTTTTTCTTGTTACTCGACTGGTTCGTCTGTGTCGTCTGAATAGTCTGCATAAAAGTCAGAATGAACATCCGATAAATAGTCGTGAAACCCCCAACCAATGCCGCTTGTGTCTCTAACAACTTTACCTGCCCGGTCGGCAAATTTGTCAAGCAAGTTTTCTTTTCTCATAAGCGTCAATGCAGCAACGTAAGTCGTTTCCAAACTTGAATAAAATCTTTCGTCTATATTGCCAAAGTCGTTGGTAAATTTTACACCTGTCTCAACGTAAAACAGCATTAGGTCAGCAACCAGGTCTGTGGAAGGTTCCAGTTTTTTGAAGTTGCTAATTGCTTGTTTTCCGTCTTTGAGTTTAAAGCTGTATCCACGATTAGGATAAAATGCTTCAAATACTTTGTCCCGGTATTTGTTAAACAATTCTCTCTCGTCAGGATTTATATAAAAGTCGAAAAACTCTTTTACAGATTTGTTTTTTTTATACAAGTCACTAACAAGGTCAATGAGTTTGTCCTTATCAAGTTTTTTAAGTTCTCTTTTTATGTCA
>JBBQXO010000150.1:0-12169 GCA_038209595.1 Chitinophagales bacterium | reverse complement strand
ATGCCTACTGATTATTTTGATTCAAGTCAAGGAATGGATGACTCACAATGGATTTTGGAAGCGAATGTAAACGGAAGGTATCATGTGGTAAATAGGTGGAGTCCTTATAATACTGCCTTTCAGGAAACTCTAAGTAAATTGATCCTGGCAACCGGACTAGATAAAATTGAGGAAGATTTGCAATGAAAAAGCCTGTTAGAAGATTATCAAATTGAAATAGGCGTGTGAAACCGAAAAAAAGTAAATAAGGTAGATGTGTCCCAAGACTCAACCAATAGGCTCTTTTTGGAAACCCGCCTTAGAAACGAAAAGAAAAGGATTGTAAGGCCGATTTATAAAAACGAGGCTCGAATAGCCTCAAATCCAAACTCAAATCTTTTTTTGTAACCATCCCCGAAAGTTATCTTTGAAGCCTGAAGCTGCTTAAGGTCTCAGGATTGCTTATGGATTACAACTATCTGCCGCTCGACAGCACACCGCTGCGACTGGAACAACTTAAAATGCTGCTGCATTACAAACAGCATATCTCCATTACTTTTCAGGCATGGGAGGCGGTGGAGACTGGTCGGAAATACCTTTCGGAAAAATTAGCCGCCAATCAAAAACCCTACTATGGGATCAATACGGGGTTTGGCTATCTGCAGGACCGCAAAATAGCCCCCGCACAGATTGAGCAGTTACAATACAACCTGCTGATGAGTCATGCCTGCGGAATGGGCGATTTTGTACCAGTAGAAATAGCCAAACTGATGCTGGCATTAAAGGTAAAAAGCCTGAGTTACGGCCATAGCGGAGTACAAAACACAACCATCCAACGGCTGATGGACCTGCATAATCAGGATGTGATCCCGGTTATTTATACACAAGGTTCTTTGGGGGCGTCGGGCGATCTCGCCCCGCTCAGCCACATGAGTCTGCCCATTATCGGGCTGGGGGAAGTATGGTATAAAGGGGAAAGGACAGCAACTAAAACCGTGGAAAAGGCGCTTGGCTGGCAACCGGTTACGCTCAAAAGCAAGGAAGGGCTTGCACTCATAAACGGCACTCAGTTTATGCTGGCCTATGGCACCTGGTGTATGCTGAAAGCCAAAAAACTAATGGAAATGGCCGACCGGATTGCCGCCCTTTCGTTTGATGCTTTTGACTGCAATCCTGAACCGCTGCATGAGGCCGTCCATCGGGTAAGGCCACACAAGGGACAAACCCAAAGTGCCGCCAACCTGCGCCATTGGCTAAGCGGAAGTGCCATTGCGGAGAAATCAGAAAAAGAATTACAAGACCCTTATTCCTTCCGCTGTATCCCACAGGTACATGGCGCTTCAAGGGATGCGCTGGCGCATATTGAATCAGTCTTTATAACCGAGGTGAATTCGGTTACCGACAATCCCAATATCTTCCCCGAAGAAGACCTGATATTAAACGGAGGTAATTTTCATGGGCAACCGCTGGCACTTGCGCTTGATTACATGAAGATTGCGGTAAGCGAACTCGCTAACATTAGTGAGCGCAGGACTTACCAACTCATAAGCGGTCAGCGCAATCTACCGCTGTTTCTTACACCAGATGCCGGGTTGAACAGCGGCTTTATGATTCCACAATACACCGCTGCTTCCATTGTAAGCGAAAACAAACAATTATGTACCCCCGCAAGTGTTGACAGCATCAGCAGCAGCAACAATCAGGAAGACCATGTAAGTATGGGGGCCAATGCCGCCACACAGTGCTACCGGGTGGTTAATAATCTTGAAAAAGTATTAGCGATTGAACTGTTGAGTGCCTGTCAGGCATTGGACTTCAGAAGACCATTACAAACCTCCCCGAAACTGGAAAAGCTGTTTGCCCAATTCAGAGAGGTGGTTTCTTTTAATGAACAAGACCGGGTATTGCAGCCGGATTTGGAAAAAGCAGTAAATTTTTTAGCTTCAATTTCCATCTAAAGCAAATAAATTATTTTTATAAAAATTTTCTTGCAAGAGGCTTGAACCAAAACTTTTGTATAATAATATAAACTATATTTCCAAATTCATTTTATCTTAAATAGTCATTATGGCACTTCCAAATATATTTGACAAACAGGTAGCAGACAGCTTACTCATACGCATACAAAAGTTAACCATGGATACCAAACCTCTCTGGGGAAAAATGCAGGTGGGCCAAATGTTGGCGCATGCCAATGTTACCTATGGTTATGTATATGAGCCAGAACTTTATAAACCAACTCCGGCATTGCTTAAAATCATCTTAAAACTATTTGTAAAAAAGACGGTGGTAGATGAAACCCCTTACAAAAAAAATAGCCAAACGGGACCTGATTTCAAAATTAATGATGACAAAATTTTTGAGAAAGAAAGGGACCGGTTAGTCGGCTTTGTTTTAAAAACCCAGGCATTGGGAGCTGACCATTTTGAAGGGAAGCGTTCGCATTCTTTTGGTAAACTAACGGCTATAGAATGGAACAATATGTTCTACAAGCATATTGACCATCACCTACGTCAATTTGGCATGTAAAACAAACCTCCTTAACTTTATTAAAATCGGATTTTTTTGATAAGCATCATTATACCAGCATATAACGAGTCTGAAATTATTGAGCGATTGGTAAAACATCTTTTACAACAGGCACCAAAAGGCAAAGTAGAGGTGATTGTAAGCGATGGCGGAAGCAAGGATTCCACGCTTTTAAATGCTTCAAAGGCAGGAGCTAAAGCATTGTTATCTCCCCAAAAAGGACGTGCCGTCCAAATGAATTACGGAGCAAGCTTTGCAAAAGGAGATATTTTATATTTTGTACATGCGGATACTTTACCACCCGAAAGCTATTACGAAGATATCTTAAAAGCTGTTGCTTCCCGATATGATGCAGGCAGGTATATCATGCGATTCGATACTAGAAAATGGTATCTGCGTTTCAACGAATTTTTTACCCGTTTCGATTGGTTTATATGTTATGGAGGCGATCAGACGCTTTATGTAACAAGAAAATTTTTTGATATAACGGGAGGATTTAACGGAGAAATGCAGATAATGGAAGACTATGATTTTACCCTGAGACTACTTAAAGCAGGATCCCGATATAAAATATTTAAAAAGAGTGTTTTAATTTCAGACCGGAAATACAATATGAATAGTTGGTGGCAAGTACAAAGAGCCAATAGCAGGATTGTAAGTATGTATAAAAAAGGGGCAAGTCAGGAAGATATGACTTCAACTTACAAACAAATGCTGAATTACCGTTAAAGGCTACTCTCCTCCCAATGCATCATGATATCAATTTGATGATATCCTCCATTATGAAAAGTAAACGCCGGCAATAAGTAATTTTCAAGCTTTGTAGGAGGATTTTTCAGAGAAATCGTTAAGGGTTTAATTGCAAAGCAGCAAGCCAATCAGCCTCAGTATCAATATCCGATAATACCCCTAATAGTTTATACGACAAATGCAATTCATCCGCAATGGCAAGGGTTTCCTTTAAAACAGTGTCGGTACTCCAAGCCTTTAACGCAAAGACAGCCGGGTTTGGTTGCTTCATCCCGAGCAGGTAATACCCCCCATCTTTAGCAGGACCCACTACTATTTCGCAGCGATCAAGCTTTTCAAAAGCCCTTTCAATAATATGTGGGGTAAGGTCATAGCAGTCGCTGCCAACAATGCTTACCTTATGATAACCCTTTGAAAATACGACATCAAAAGCGGCGCGCATTCTTTCCCCAAGATCCCCTTTACTTTGTTTTTCTTTTATAAAACGCGGACCACTCCAACTATCATCCAGGATTACCTCTTTGCTATAAAAAACAAATGTATCTGCATCTGTTTTGGAAGCTATCTCTTGAGTACGTGCAAGCAAATGCAGGTAAATGACAAGTGCCTGCTCATCACCGGCAGTTTTGGCAATCCGTGTTTTCACAAAACCCAAATCAGGATTACGAACAAATACAATCAAAGCCTTTTCCATATTGTCTCTTAAGCTACCGCTCCTCCACAACTACTACCTGCTCCTGCTGTACATCCATAACAATGCTGATTGACTATGATTTCCCGATGAAGTAACGCCTGCGCATCAAAATCGGCAATATGTTGACTTAATTTAGGACTCACTTTCAAATCAAGCATCTGATTGAAATCACAATCATACAAATAACCATCCCAACCCACCGACAAAGTATTGCGACACATGACATTTTTAGCGGCTGCCGGGTTGAAAGCATCGAGTAATTTTTCCATATAATTTTCGTAATTCCCCGATTCGAGCAAATAACTAAGATACCTGCTGATGGGCATATTGGTAATGGTAAAAAGCTTGTTGAATACAATCCCGAATTGCTTTGACAGCGCCTCTTTGTATTCTTTTTCTAAAGTAGTTTGCGATGGAGGCAAAAAGCTACCCGCCGGGTTGTAAACAAGATCTAAAATCAACCCGCTACCTTCTTTCCCATACCCAACTTCGTTCAGCATTTTCAGGGCTTTAATAGAGTCATCAAATACCCCGTTTCCTCTTTGCCGATCTGTTCTGTCTGAGGTATAAAAGGGTAAAGAGGAAGCGATTTCTACCTTATACTTTTTAAAAAAATCAGGTAAATCATAATATTTTTTATTGGCTAATATGATGGTAAGATTACATCGTACAATTACATGGCGATCCAACAATCGAATCTGTTCTACAAACCATCGAAAGTCAGGATTCATTTCGGGAGCTCCGCCGGTTAGGTCCACCGTAATAAAAGATGGATTGGCCTTTAAAGTATCAAGACATTGCTGCATGGTTTCCCTCGTCATAATTTCCTTTCTATCAGGTCCGGCATCTACATGACAATGCTTACAAACCTGATTGCACATTTTACCAACGTTCACCTGAAAAATTTCCAGTTGGGTAGGCTTTAAAGGCAACAACCCTATTTCCTCCAATTGTTGCTGAAACGGAATCAACCGGTAAGCATTTAAACCATCTCCATGTTCGAGTATCTCAATTTGTGCATTTGAATCAGACAAGATATGATGCCTTGCCTTCAATGATTTTATCGATTCTTTCATCCCGTATTTTTAGTTACCAAATATTTGCGCTGTGTTTTCCCCTTTACCAGAATATCCTTACATTGCAATTTCTTTTACTTTATTCATCATTTGTACACCGTGTACCAAGGCTGCACCACCTTTAATGGCTGCAGCAATATGTACCGCTTCCATCATTTGGGCTTCATTCCAACCTTTTTCGTAGGCATCGCTGCTGTAGGCATCAATGCAATATGGACATTGCACAGCGTGTGCCACAGCCAAAGCGATTAAAGACTTTTCTTTAGCAGATAATGCACTATCGGCAAAAGCAGCGCCATACCAGGCAAAAAATTTATCTGCCAGATCCTTTTGATATTCTCCAATGTTGCCAAATTTTTTCAGGTCTTCCGCATTGTAATAATGATTCGCCATAGTTTTTATTTTATTATAAAATTATCAGTATACAATTCCCAGTTATAAGACTTAAATGATATGGAAGGTTCAGCATCTTCCGGTAATAATTTTTTTTCTTTTAACAATCTGATCATTGCTTTTTTACCGCCAAAGTCTCTGCGGAACCATCCCATGATAGCCGGCAGTTTAAGTGTTCCGGATGCAGCATCATATTCAGCTTCGCTACTAAGGAAAGAATATGCTGCTTGTTCCAGTTGTGGATTGATATTTTCAGGTTTATAAAAAGCAATTGGCGGGCAACTTTTGGCACCACAATTCAGCGCGAAATGAATCCGGTAATCCAGTTCCTTTACCCGCAAGTCTTTCTCAAATTTACCAGGAAATAGTTTACCGAAGTGACCGAGTGACCATTTGACCATTGACCTACGCAAAATACTATGTTCCATACAATCAAGACTTATTTTATGACCGGCTACGCCAAACTGATCCGATGAAAAAAAACTGCCCCGGTCTTCATATTTTTCCGGATTCTTTTTTAAAGCACTATGGGTAAAAGCGTTATACAAATTGATCCAAAAAGCTTTTTTTTCTTCATCAGTTGGCAAACCCATCACCAAGGTATCATAGGGTATTTCATTTACCCGCTTTATATAAGATTCCACATCCTCCCCTGTTTTGGAGGCATACATAAACTGCTGCGACAATTTCACCAGTTTATTTGAAGACTCCATATTGTTGGTTTCCTTTATAATGCTGCCAGAAGGATTCGAATCTATTGCAGATATTTTTCCTGACAACCATTCTGCAATCATTTCTTCCGTAATAGAAGCTCCGTCAGATACAGCCACCCATTGCAAATCCTGATTAAGGACAACCGTATGCGGATATGCCGGTGGTGCGAAAAAATCAGTCATCACATTTTCATTATCTACAATAATAGGAAATAAGAACGGTTTCCGCTTTTCCAAAAAACTTTGTAGCTTTTCTTTCTTTTCATTAGAAACAAGCAAGATGCTGATTTTATCCGGAAAAGCTTTTTGCAATGCTTCAAGATGGGGCAATGCTTTTATACAGGGGCCGCACCAGGTTCCAAAAAAATCGATAATAATGAGAGACCCATTCAGATCGCTTAGTTTCTGTAGACTCTTATCTGCATTTAAGTGGTTCGCTATCGAGAAATCGGGTACAGTTTCTGCCACAGGAGCAATAAAAACCCCAGCCCTATCAGTTTGTGGAACCATGGCAGGTTGTGCACACCCAATAAAAAAACCAGATATTAAAATGATAATAGTTGAAAAAAATTTCATAATGGCTGTTTATGACCTTTTGGTAAGGTGTTCCCTTGTTTTCTGACCTGATTTGCGTCGTTATTTAATTTTTTATTGTAAAAAACCTTATTTATTGCCCTACATACCTTCAAAAAGAACCCGAATCCGCATACTAAAATATACGTGAATATATGCCTAATGGTTTTATCCTACCTTCGATCCACCCAATAATACAATTATGGATAAACTATTAACAGCCATTGAGGAGGCTTGTTTCTTTTTACGGCAAAAAAATGTGCCAACACCTGAGGCAGGTATCGTTTTAGGCACCGGCCTCGGGGCTTTGGTAGACCATATTGATATAGCCGTTACCATACCCTACCACGAAATCCCCCATTTTCCGGTAAGCACGGTTGAATTTCATAAAGGACAATTGATTTTTGGAAAACTAGGCAATATCCCGGTTGTGGCTATGCAGGGTCGTTTTCATTATTATGAAGGCTATTCCATGCAGGAGGTGAGTTTCCCTGTTCGGGTTATGCACAAGTTGGGCATAAAGCACCTTTTGCTTAGTAATGCAGCGGGCGGGCTAAACCCCTGGTATAAAAAAGGGGACCTGATTATTATCGACGACCATATTAATATGTTGCCAGATAATCCTTTGAGGGGACTGAACGACCCTGTTTTTGGAAACCGCTTTGTAGACATGAGCTGCCCTTACGATAAAAACCTGAACAACCTTTTAAAAAAGGGATTTGAGCTATCATCGATTCATGTAAAAGAGGGCGTTTATGTAGCGGTAATGGGTCCAAACCTTGAAACCCGGGCGGAATATCGCTGGTTGCGCGGTACAGGTGCGGATATGGTAGGCATGAGTACTGTACCGGAAGTGATAACAGCAGGACATTTAGGATTGCCCTGCGCAGCGGTTTCTGTTATTACCGACGAATGCGACCCTGACCACCTCGAGCCGGTAGATATTGCAGATATCATTGCGGTAGCAGGAAAAGCCGATAAGACGCTCAGCACCATTTTTGAATACGTAATAACATCTCTGCAAGAAAAATAAAGAAGTAGTTTTTAACTATGGGTAAGTAGCCTTACTAAAAGCAGCATTTGCATCAGGGTATCTTCAAAAACCCATGATGCTTAAATAAACTATTGGCATAACACCTTCATTTACAATATAGACATCAAGCCTTACATCTATATTATAACGATATAAAATTGCCAGGCTCTATCTGTGCCCTTTTTAATGAGCTCAATGAATGAACATCAGGTTTAGAAAATGGCAAGTTTCAATAAAATTGACGGCATATCATTCATGTGTCCGCCCTGCTAAATTCCATAAATGGAAATAATCTTTTACCCATATTTTGGCAGGAACTTTAAACACCTACCTTAGCGCATGAAATAGTTGCCTGCCTGATACCAACATTTTTAAAACAGTACCGGCAGAAAAAACCCCTGTTTTCGAGGTATTTGGCAAGGGAACACAGGGAATTGTTTATTTAAAAAAAATCTATGGCTAAAAAGAAAACTGATTCCATTTTTGTTACCTCCGAGATTGGCACCCTCCGTCGTTTGCTTGTACATAGCCCCGATAGCGGATTGGGAAAAGTAGTCCCGTCAAAAGCACAAGACTGGCTGTTTGAGGATATCGTTCACCTCGAAACCATCCGTAGAAATGAATATGATTTCTACACCAAAACATTACTGTACTTTTTGGATCCCGAAAAGGTTCAAAACAAGCTGGAAAGCATTGATGAGCCGGCAAAACGCAGGGCTTTTTACAAACCGGATAATAAAGAATTTTATCAAAGCGATAAGGTGATTGAAATACAGAGCCTGCTGACGGATATCTTGAAACAACCCGACATTAAGCTAAAACTTGTTGCATCTGTATGTGCTATTGAAGGGTGTTCTTATGAAATGCAAACCCAACTGCTTCAGTTTACCAGCACTGCATTGGCCAAAATTTTTATCAGCGGAAGCCTCGACGATAACAGCATGATATTCCCCCCTATTCCGAATTTTATTTTTACCCGGGATATTGGTATTGTCATCAACAATTTTATTTTACTGAACAAACCAGCCAAGCAGGCAAGAACCCGCGAAGCACTGCTGATGAAATACATTTTCTTTAACCATCCGCATTTTGAACATATCAATAATAATGTAATTGAACTACCCGATGTGCATCACCATTTTTTAAACCCCAAAGAAGGGGAAGACAGAAAGGTGACGCTGGAAGGTGGAGATGTGATGGTGGTAAGTAAAGACCACCTTTTGATTGGGGTAAGCGAACGCACTTCCTGGGAAGCTGCCCATCAGGCAATCAATATACTTTTTGAGAAAAAAGTAGTTAAAAAAATTACCATAATCCGCATTCCACGTAAGCGGGATTATATGCATATTGATACCGTTTTTACTCAGGTAAAACGCGACACCTGGGTCATGCTGGGCAACTTTAGCCGGAAAGCTATCAAAAATGAAGATGCAGATACCGTTCAGCGCATTCTGGAAGGCAATACCACCAAAAGCAATGGTTTAAAAATTATCCAGTTTAACCGGAAAGACCTGGAAAAGACAACCTCCTTTGAAAGCCTCGAAGACTTACTGATTGATATCAGCGTAAACGATCTTGGGTGCAAAAGCGCCAAAATGATTTATTCGGGCAATAACATTTTTCCGTATGATGCCCGGGAGCAGTGGACGGACAGTTGCAACCTGCTGGCGCTGAAAGAAGGTGTTGTACTGGGATACGACCGCAATGATAAAACGGTGGAAGCTTTTAAAGAAGCAGGATTTAAGGCGATTGCCGTAAAGGACCTGCTCGATCAGTTTGAAAAAGGCACCACAAGTCCTGATGAAATAAAGGATACCATTATCCTGATGCCATCGGCTGAACTCAGCCGGGCAAGAGGGGGCTTCCATTGTATGAGTATGCCGCTACTTCGGGACGACATTTAAATACCGAAAAACCAGTATAGGCATGGGGTAAAATCCCCAATAAAATATTATCGAAAAAATACACCCGGTTTATATGCCGGGTGTAAACCATTGCATCATTCACCTGTGAAAAAAAATCGTTTTGTGGAATCGCAAACTACCTCTCACCTGCTCATGATAAGGCCGGTACATTTTAAATATAATGTTCAGACCGCTGTAAACAATGCCTTCATGACGAAGGAACCTGATCAGGGGGCTGTGCAAAACCGGGCGCTGGAAGAGTTTGATGGCTTTGTAAAAAAATTGCAAAATGCAGGCGTAGAGGTGATGGTGGTGAATGATACCCCGGAACCCAATACACCCGACAGCATTTTCCCCAATAACTGGGTTTCCTTTCATGCGGATGGAACCCTTTTTCTATACCCCATGTATGCTCCCAACCGAAGACTGGAAAGAAAACAATCGGTTTTGGATATGCTTGCAGAGAAATTTGAAATCAAACAGCAAATCAGTTTTATTGACCGGGAGGAAAAAAATCAATTCCTTGAAAGTACGGGTAGCCTTGTGCTCGATCGGGGAAATATGATTGCCTATGCCTGTATTTCTCCGAGAACGGATCCCGATCTACTAAAGGACTGGTGCGAAGTATCTCATTTTAAACCGGTAGTATTTGATGCCGTTGATCAGCATGGAATGGCCATTTACCATACCAATGTATTGATGGCGGTTGCAGATAATTATGTAGTCATTTGCCTCGATGCCGTTTCAAAAGCAGAGGAAAAAGAGCAACTGATGGCAAGTTTTGAAAAAACCGGGAAACGAGTTTTTCAAATCAGTTTTGACCAAATGAATCATTTTGCCGGCAATATGTTACAGGTGGAAAATAAGTCAGGAGAAAAAATTCTGGTCATGAGTCAACAAGCCTGGCAGTCTCTTACAACTGAACAACAAGAGGAATTGCAATCTTACAATGAGGTGTTGTACAGCGACATTGAAACCATTGAAACGAATGGTGGCGGGAGTGCCCGATGCATGCTTGCCGCGGTACATTTACCGCTCAAATCTGTTCACCAAAAAGGGCATCTTTAAAAACTACTCAGACAAGGTTTTACAGCAGTACAAAGCAGTATCAGGGGTTTTTAGAGTTGCGCTTAAAGTATCAAACAGGCATCTCTACCAATTTGGCTTCCACCTGATAAAGCTTTTCTAATTGCTGAATGGCTTGTTCCGAACGGTTTTTAGGAATCGTAGCTTCAAGGTTGCAAAAAAGTGACTGTTCATTTTTTACCAGCGTTCCATTATTGGCTTTAATCACCATCATCACCTCATTGATATCCTGATAGGTACAGGAGATACGAACGAGTACCTCCACCGCTTTTTCTACCACCGGTGCAACCTGTAATGCCAGTGACGTGGCAGTTTTATAAGCGTTTATTAAACCCGGCACACCAAGTAAGGTGCCTCCAAAATAACGAACTATTACTACGGCCACATTGGTTAGCCCCATGCTATCTATTTGCCCAAGGATAGGTCTGCCTGCAGAACCGGAAGGCTCCCCATCATCGCTAACCCGAAACAAATCATCCTTAAATCCAATTCTATAAGCAAAACAATGATGCACTGCTTTGGGGTGTTCTTTTTTAATACCCTGAATCTGCCTTTTAAAATCAGCCACATCCTTTACCGGGAAGGCATAAGCAAGGAAACGACTACCGCGATCCTTAAATTCCGCATCGGCTGAAGCCGCTAATGTTTTGAAATAATCCATTTATTGATTGATCAGACATTTAATAGAATCGAAGCCCAATTTTTTTGAGCTGTGGAGCAAACCCGAAATAGCCGGAGCCTTTATTCCTGTGTTGGCCAATAAACTTGTGTTGGTAATAATATGCGCCTCATCCCAAATACCTTCATCTAAAAAGCTTTGCAAAAGTTTTGCTCCCCCTTCCACCAACACACTTTGAATATTATGATTGTACAAGACCTCCAACATAGGGTAAAGCCCTGTATTTTCAGATAATAGAATTTCTGTAACCGCTCCTTCCCCAACTTGTGGGTTTTCAGTCAAAAGCATTAAAGGTTCCCCGTCTGTAAAAAGATCTCCATAACGGGGCAACCTTGACTTTCTGTCAATAACAACCCGAAGCGGAGAAGCCCCCCACCACCAACGGTTGGAAAGTTGCGGGTTGTCGAGTAGGGCAGTTTGGGTACCCACTAAAATAGCGGCTTCCTCACTACGAAAACGATGTACCAAACGGTTGGTTAATCCCCCCGAAATAAGCAATCGTTCGCCCTCACCGCTTCCCATAAATCCATCGGCGGTCTGTGCCCATTTCAGGTGTATATAAGGCCGCTTTTTTGTATGAAAAGTAAGAAACCGGCGATTCAACCACCTGCATTCTTTCTCAAGCACCCCGGTAATCACCTCAATACCTGATTGCTGCAAAATAGCGATGCCTTTACCATTTACCGCTGCAAATGGATCCTGCATACCTATCACCACACGCCTGATTCCTTCTGCTACAATCCGATTGGCACAAGGGGGT
>JBBQXO010000149.1:0-12215 GCA_038209595.1 Chitinophagales bacterium | reverse complement strand
TTCTGCCCAATTACATTCCCCGTTTTTCCAAAGGAATCCCAACAACGATTTTAAAAACTCCGAATGTGCATCTATTACCTGCTTTTCTTTTTTAAAGCTAATGATGTATTCGAGGGTTGGTACCACCTGTATGTCGTCTATCTTGCCCTGTAGAGAAAGCCTTTTCAGTACTTTCTTAATCCCGTTTTGTTTGAAAAACTTTGGTAGGAACCATTTGGTATCAGCCATATTCCAGTTGACCAATAATTCTTCTCCGTTTACTTCCAAAATGGATTGCTGATAACCTTTTCCTAAATCATTTTTTAATTGATCCCGCTTAATACCATGGCCAGCCAATTCAATAAACTGGTTTAAAACCTGCTCTATATTTTCTGCATTGAATAGCGAACCTGGTATATCTGGCAGGGTAACCAATAAGCGGGCAATATTATTTAAGGCATCATATTGCGTTTCCGATTCAATAGCTGTTTCTATTTGCTGCTTGGCGCATAGGGCATTGCAGGCCGATTGGTAGGTATTTAATTCAGTCAGCAAATGATCAAGCAATATGGCTGCATCCGTTTTTACCTGCTGACTATAGGTTTTCGTTTTTACTATTTGTAAAGCGTGATGATGAGGATGGGGTAGGGAGGATCCGGCTACCTGTATTTCATTGGCTAAATCATTCCATTGTGTTACATCCATTTTGGTTAGGGTTTCCAGCGCAGCATACGTAAACTTTACTGTTTCGGGTACTGTTTCAAGCTGCGCATCTCCCGAAAAACAATCGAATAACGAATAGCCAAAAGGATACTTTTTATGAAGTGCCTTTACATAGCCGTTTAATTCTGATCGCAATGCATGAATGCGTTCTGCCTCCGACCGAAAGTTTTCGGGTGGGTTTGTTCTCGTTATTTCAGAGGTTCTTTTTAATTGTTCCAGTACGGAAGACTTCTTCGACTTGTTGGAATGTAGTTCGAGGCAAAATGGACCGAGACCAATCTTTTCCATCCGGTCTCTTACCACCGACAAAGCCGCCATTTTTTCAGCTACAAAAAGTACTTTTTTCCCATTGTACAAAGCATTGGAAATAATATTTGTAATGGTCTGCGATTTACCGGTACCCGGTGGTCCGTGCAATACAAAACTTTTATCCAAAGCAGATTCGGTAATAGCTTCCAATTGGGATGAATCTGCACTGATTGGTAACAACATGGTGGCCGGGTGGTGCGATGCATCAAAGTCGTTTGCCGTATGGGATGGTTCTTGTATTTCCCACTCGAGCTTGCCTGCAATCAGGCTCGCTACAATTTTATTTTCGGATAGCTTATCTGAGTTTTGATGAATATCATTCCACATGATAAACTTACTAAAGGAGAAAATACCGAGGAAAACCTGCTCTTCCACGTCCCATCGGGAATGGGTCATAATGGACTGCCTGATGGTATTAAAAACCTGTCTTACGTTTACGCCACTCTCATCTTTCGGTAAATTTTCTAATCCGCCAATACCTATGGCAAAATCCTGCCGGAGCATTTCCAGCAAGGTAATATTCATCATGGTTTCCTCTTCGCGGTTCCGGATGATATATCCCCTCTGTGCCGATTTTCGAATAATCTCTACCGGCATTAATAAAAGGGGGGCGTAACGGGGACGTTCACTTTCGGATGTTTCATACCACTTGAGCATACCAAAAGAAACAAACAACGTGTTTGCGCCATTTTCTTCCAACGATAAACGGGATGCTCTGTAAAGCTGCGTCAGGCTTGTATTTAGTTCATTTTCCGGCAGGTATGACCGTAACCGCTTTTGGGTAAACTCATGTTCTATTAAATCAGCAATAGGATCGGTTGCATGAACCGATTGGTAAATGCCGGCGCTTCTGAGCGGATTATCCCAATCTGTAGGTTTGGCCAGTACCTGAAACTCCACCCCATCCGAAAGCGCATCTTCGAGTTTTGGAAGTTGCGGAAAAACAAGCTGAATGGTATTTCGGGTAATTCTGAGAGAAAGCAGGTTATTGCGCAAAGTGAGGTCCAGCAATTTCCTTTCCCAGATCTGCTTTTTCGATACTTCAATGGCAGCAACATCCAGCGGTTTTGCTGTTGATACGATTTCTTCGGGTATATGGCTGTTTCGGTTCTGCGATGGATGTTCAATAAATTCAATACCGTTGACCGTTTGTACCCGGAGCGGTAATGGCCTGATGCCACTGAACCTGCTACGCCTGATATCAATAAAAAGGATAAAATCATCCTCTTTCAGCAGTTTAAAATTAGCATCCCGTACCGCCTCATCAAAACCAGCCGTATTGCCGGCATTCATAAAAGTGGCTTCTACCAACATAATATCATTTATGCCTTCTGCCGTTCTTTTGGTAAGTAAAGACACATCGTCATTTACAGGGTCGGGAAACGATTCGTTCACCAGCCAGCCGCCAACAAAAGCATGGCCTTTAATGATCACCATCAGTGCATGAATGCCTACAGCTTCGAGGCAACTCGCATACAACAGAGAAAGGTCAAGGCAATTGGCCATCTTCTGCGAAAAAATGGTATCGCACATTCTTACCCTTTGACCAGCATCTTCAAAACTCGCAGGCACACTCACATACACAAGGTTCAGTTCGGCAATGGCTTCATAAATGGCCGCCATTTGTTTGCTCACCCTGTCGGGGTTCAGGCTCTGGTATTCATCAAAAGAAGGCCTGCCGGTCCATTTTTGCAAGATCTCCGAAGCCCGTATAATCACTTTCGCAATGTCCGGATGGTTGGGCGTTACAAAGGCTGCGAGCATTTCCGGCAGTACGGCAATACCATTCCACTGATCGAAGGCCAAAACCTTGATGGGGTAAATGGCCTCATATACAATAACATCTCCGGCTTTGATGGTCAGGGTAAAACTTCCTGCCATACGTTCGGTCAGTTCGGCTAAGTACTTAATGATGGTTCTTATGTCAATAGCACCAAAGTCAATTAGTTCCTCTTTGGGCAGTAAATCAATCTTTTTTGTCCATACAGTAGCAAAGTCCGGTTCAGGATTTATTTGAACAGTGATATTATGCAGGTCGCTCTCCCCTATATTTTTAATAGTCAGCTTACGAATAACAGGCACATGATTTTGCTGCAAGGCGAAGTTTATGATGGGGGTGTAGATGAGGTCAACTTCTAAACTTTCAGACATTTTATCCATAAGGGAAAAGAATTAGGGTGTTATATAGCTGTTTTTTTAATGATTTTATTATTGCTTTATGCTTCTTAAGCATCCAAATGGTTCCTGATGGTTGAAAGATATTCTGTTTGTTTTTTTTGAGAGGTTAAATGTACATAGAACAAGTAATATGCAGGTATTCAAAAGTTGGAATAGTCTCCTTTAGTATGTGTAGCCACTCAATAACGAAAAGACGAAATCATTGGTGTTGGGTACTTTCGGTCTTTTAACTATCTACTTTTTCGGGCTTGGGAAATTAAAACTTTGCAAATAGGGTTGTATGCAGAATAATTCACCAAAGAAATTAAAAGGAATTCAATTTAGCCAGAAACTCCTGCGGGAATCCTGTCAAAAACCTGCCAAGTCTGCGATTTTGTTTTATTTTTTTTTGGTCGTTTAATATAAACAGTTAATAATTATATAAAAAATTTTATTAAGTTTGTATACTTTTTTAAAATAAAATTTATGTCAAAAGTTTTACGCGTTATTTCATTGGGGTTTATTGTCAGTATTTTTTTTGTAAGTGCGGCCTTTTCACAGGTATCGTATTTATTTGAAGGTTTTGATGCCGTTACATCCGGCTCAACTGCACCAGTTCCTGGATGGACGGGAAACAACCTTTCTAGTCCAGTTGGACCTAGTGGATGGTCGAATGGAAATTTAACCTATTTCGCAGCTCATCAAGGAGCTGGATTTATTGCCGCAAATTTTGAAAATGGTTCAACAACTACATTAGCAACGAATAGCAATTGGTTGATTTCGCCTGTGTTAAACCTACAAAATGGCTATATTGTAAAGTTTTTCACCCGTACCATTGCTTTTCCAAATACTTTCCCTGACAGACTTCAATTTCGATTAAGTACCGAAGGTGCCAGTATCGATGTAGGGTCAACTGCAACTTCCTCAGGTGTATTCTCTACACTTCTGGCAGACATTAATCCCACTTATACACAGACTGATTATCCCGGTACCTGGACGGAGTACACTTTTACGCTTGCCGGCCTGCCCAATGGCGTAACACCCGGTAGGGTGGCTTTCAGGTATTTTGTTGAAAATGCCGGAGGTTTAGGTTCTAATTCAAACTATATTGGTATCGATAATTTCTTATACTCATCTGATGGGTTGTTGCCAGTTGTTTTAAATAATTTTTCATGCCTTGTGGGAGATAAAAATTTGGTTAGCTTGAAATGGAAAACATCCTTTGAACAAAACAATGCCTACTTTGCTGTAGAGCGGTCATTGGATGGTATTCAATTTGCAGAAATTGACCGGGTTGCCGCTAAAAAAAGTAACAATTCTTATAATGAATACGGTTATGAGGATATCACTGCTGAAAAGGTACAAGGAGTTACACGGTTATTCTATCGTTTAAAACAAACAGATATTGATGGACAATTCAAGTATTCCAGTATTGTAAAAGCACAGCTCAATCGAGAATCAAACTTATCTTTTGTAACGATTATTAATAGAGGTTCTGAAATTTCTGCAAGATTCAATGCATCCAAGAGCTCAATGGTGGAAGTCGTATTGCTTAATGGCGCCGGACAGCTAATAGATAAAAGAAAGCAATTAGTGGTTGAGGGGATCAATACTGTTAATTTCTTGAGTGCTGAATTACCAAAGGGTATTTACTATCTGCGGCTTACAGATGGCAGAACTATAGTTACGGGCAAACTAGTGAGATAATTTCTTGTAAAACAGGTTTCCTATAAAAGCAATTGTTGCATATAATATTGTCTTAAATTTTGTATTTTTCGCAGTCGTTGCAGGTTTTAACACCTTCAGCGGCTGCGAATTTTCGGTTATAATCTTTCCCAAAAGGATTATAACTGGCAGACTGAAAAAAATGCTACGTAATAGTTTTTGATCTGCAACATAAAATATCATTTTGGGCAGGGTAGGAGAGGCTCCTTTAGAGAAAATGGCTAGGGGAGAAAAACGCCAAAGGCTCTCGAACCAAAGATATATCTGTGGGTGTAGCGATTCAATATAGCAAAGATTTCAGGCCCTGTAACCCAAGGTTTGAGGCGAATGAGTAAAAGGAAAGTGTTAGCTCCTCGATTTCTTTTTGATAAAAAAGACAAGGCCCTCACAGACTTTGATGGGTAATGGGAACAAAGGCCATTTAGGAAAAACGTCCAAGGCCCTTACAGACCTTGCTATGGTGAATCGGGCTTTCAGCCCTTGGATTCCTTCATCAAATAAGTTTTTGCGTTGATTTCAGCAATGGGATAGGTTGTTTTCTATCTAACGTCTTTGCGGACCATCCAAACCCGAAAGCCAAGCCCTGTAGGGGCGATTCAATATAGCGAGGGTTGCAGGCCCTCGAACCAAAGTTGTATATGCGGAGATTTAATATAGAGAGGTTTGCAGGCCCTCGAACCCAAGGTTTGAGGCGAAGAAATGGTGGAAGGAACAGAAGAAATATAAACTCGTGCTAACAGGCGTTAATATCTTCTAATATAGGATGTTGTGTACCAAAATTGTTGTAATAGTAACATCATTTACAGATACATGTGGGCAGTCGGTAGATTGTTGATTCGTGCTTTTAGTTCCTGTATTCGTTTTATAAGTTTTGCGAATGGTAGTGATGGTTTGTAAAACATACTTTGCTGCATGGTTTCATAATCGTTTTCCCATGCTCCAATAACAGTATCGGATGGTATAGGATTAATGTTGGGCGGAATATGATTGGCATAATCAATGCCTCTTATAGGGGTAAGGGTTCTGCGATGTTCTACGATTGTTTTATATAGTTCCTTATTCTCCAAGGCTGCCAAAGCATATTCGGTATCCATCAATTTCTCTAAATCGTATAAATGGCGGCTTTTGCGTTCTACTTTTATTTGTTCAGGGAGGCGTTGAAATTCTTCATGCAACAGAAAGACTTTCTCTAGAAATGTTCGTTGAGGGTTTACTGTTGGAATGATAATATTTTCATCAGCGAACGCCCGTCCTTTAAAATATTCTCCCACCATGGATGAAAAACTTCTTTCGTCAAAGGGTTCTATTAACGAACGACTGCCTACTTCTATCAACACCTTGGGTTGTATGTATGCCACTTTTTCGGTCACCGATGGATAATAAATTTCAATGGTTATGGGGTCATCATCAGGATTTTTAATTTCTTTCAACACCAGTTCAACATCTGCAAAACCAACTGCTGCAAATGCCGATTGTAACTCAGGAAAATAATTTTCTGTAATGAATTTTACAGAGGCTCTTCGCAATTTAGAAACCTGCGAACCAGTCATGGCACTATCTTGTTTATCAAACCCTAAGAACTTTCTGTCCAATGCCAAATCAATATCTTCCGAAAAACGGTCTATGAGACCCCATGCTTTACTTAAGGAAGTGCCTCCTTTGAATACAGTATGCGGTGCAATGGAGGAAGCAAAAACCAACTCAAGGGTACGGACCACCCACCAATCTTTTTCTACGGCAGTTGAAGATAAATTAATATGAGCTGCTACTTCATTATAAATATCTTGCCTATCGGTAATGGTTAGCTGTTGCCAATGGCTTAATGCATCTCTATTCATGGGGTTTCTTTTAATGCTTTTTTCATGATTATTTTTATCCATTCGGGTGCAAGGGCAATGTCTTTTTTCAGGGCAGAAGGCTTTTCTTTATTGAGTAATTCCAATATCCTTTCTTCTTCATCTTCGTCCACTTTGCCTTCACCAATGGCTTTCAAGGCCTGTATTGCCAAGCCCGTAATAATACCGGTAGAAGCGAGGTTCTTAGGACTTGTTTTTTTAAACAGGATGTTTCTTTTGCCTACTTTCACTTTTCGTGGTGCTCCATCGGTAAGATACACCGCGTTTAAGGGAATCTGTGTAGAAAGCCCGAGTGCATTTAAGGCATAACTACCCGTGGGTACAATACGAGCCTTGTCTCTCCTTGCAATGGCATGGGCTATATCATCTATAGTAGGTGTAAGCGTACCCAACAGTTTATTTTGCCTTGGATATACATAAATACCAAAGGCCAACCGTACCAGTATGCCTTGCTTTTCCAACCGGAGCAATACTTTTTTTACTACTTCGGCATTGCCAAAAGCATATAATTCCGATGGAAAAATAATGGTACCACGCCCCAGCTTTTTAATATGAATTTCTATTTGTTTTTGGATTGATAGTACTTTCATTTATTGGTATTTTGTCCCAAATTTAGTATATATCCGGGACAAATAATATTTATAAGATTAAAATTCTTTTTAATTGTCTTTATTTAAAAAAATAGCGACCCACTCCTCGCTTTCCTAATTTTTCTTAGTATCTGTATTTCAATGCTTTCCGACATTTTTTAACCTATTTATTGTCTCAAATATAGCAACAATTTGCGACAAGACAATCATACTTTTTGTCCCAAATATTACCTATATTAGGGACAATTTTAGAAAGTATCGGTTTACAATCTACCACAAACCGACATGCAAACGTACTCAAGGAGGAAAGGGTGCTTTTTGTAGTTTAATGATCAATGACCACATTTGAAAATCTGATACAGATCCAGGCACCAAGACACATGGTTGCCGCGAAATACACAACAGATCATGCGTACTCGGCCCTGTCCTTACCATCATACGCAATGCCAGAGCAGGTTCCGCCTTTGCCACCGTACATTTCAGCGAGGTCGCTTGAACTAAGCGAAGCCAGCACCCCATTTGGGTTGTGCTACCTAGACCGGGCACAGGAAACTGGCACTGCGTGCAACGAAAGCCTGCGTACCAAAAGGCTCGAAGCCAATGATGTCTATAATCAGCTCTTGGATTTCCTGAACGCCTACCATACCATTTAGCATGGTGCAGAACGCTAAGGCTGAACGGTCTAGTTCATCAACGGGCTGATTGGTTCCTGCATCAACCTGCTATCCCGCCGCAACTATGGCAGCAACCCCAACCTGTCAGCAGGGGAAATGCCCTGCTATAAGAAGAAATGACGATGTAGCGGATTATTTTTATTTCCTACTGGTTAAGAAACAAGAATACTGTTGAGTTTCTTTGCATTTGGGAAAGCAGGATTGAACAATTACAAAATGAGCGGTTAAGACTGTCATGAAAAAAAAATGCTTTCCCTGAATAGGGCGTAATTTATTTTTTGTTTTTAAATAGGAAAAAGATCACTTTAAATGCCAATACACATAGCATTTTGAAAATATTTCAGAACAATATTGTGTAATATAATATTAATATATTTGAATAAATAAACATAAAATACTTATTATTGCTTGCTAATACAAATGGCTTCTTCCATAAAGCTACATTTCAAATCCCTTATGTCTCATTGATCCTTAGATTTTAATTTATGTAAATTAATCATTCCCCCATGTGGCCTTTTTCATTCAAATCCAAATGGAGTATCAACGAATCTTTGGTAGATGACAATATGTTCTTTGACCTTGCTGGTCTTAGGTTTCATGATCTAAATGATAAGCAATTTACACAATTGAAAGTAGGGGATGTACTTCTTGCTAAGTATGACCCAGATAATGAGTATGATTCAAATGCAGTAGCTCTTTACGCTCCAAAAATGATTAAGATTGGCCACCTTCCCAGGGTGATTTCTGCCCGGTACTTAAGCCAGTTTAAAAATAGTGAGCATTATGTTTCTATTTCTAAATTGGAAAAGACTATCTCAGAACAAGATGGAAAAATAATTGATTTTGTAAATATTGGGGTTAGATTCCCTATCTTGTTTGGTTGGGCTCAACCTATTATTATTATAAAGCCTCATGGTTTTCTTACGAATTATAAGGGCTATTATTATTTATATACTGACTCGCAACTGACTGCTGAACAAAATGTAATACTTGATAAAATAGTCGGCGTAAAAACCATGGAGAGTATTGGGATTATTCTATTAGAGATAGAGCCTGATAAATTTCATGATTTTAAGTTTAAGTATAAGTTTCCCGAAAGTGCCATTTTGGGAAATATCGATAAATTTATTTGGAAGGTAAATGATGAGGTAGGAATTTCCTTGCCTTTGATTGCTCAAGACATTGAAAAAAGCACCAGAGAAGAAGATTATGCTGTTTTTGGAGAACTCGCTGACAATGAGGATAGGTTACGAAAAAATATAGTCCAATTGCAAGGACAGCTTAGTCGGTCATCAGTGGATTCTGAAAGATTATCCATTGAAATGGCAGGATTACAGGAAGAAATTGCCGTCCTCGCCATTAATGCAGCTCATAAGAAATCTAGCAATAAAGAAGCTTTAGCGTTATTGGCAGTTTTTTTGCCCAATATTATTTTCTTGCACGATTCGGTTAAGACAATACTTACCTTTCGTAATATGGCTCCCGTTGTAGAACTACTTTCCACTATTAATGCTGGCCCACTACCAAATGGGGAAATGCTGCATGTAACCAAAGGCCAGTGGTTTGAATTAAAATTTGCCACTGGCGACAGCACCAACAAGCCCGCTGGGAGGTTGTATTATCACCGGATGGTATATGACAAGAAAATTGAATTATTAGTAGGGGATAAGGAATCCCAAGAGTCGGATATTAAATATTTGAAAAAATGGGAAAAGGGCTAAATATGATAGATCTGGTTTCTCGTAACATAATTGTAGTTTAATACCACCCATATACGCATAGCATTGCCGATCACTATTTTCTTTTTTCCATTCCTAAACCCCAAATTAAATTCTACTCCCTCTCCGCCCACACATCCATTTCCTATTCTTTAATAACCAAGGGCATATAGTCACCTCGTAAGTAGTCATCATAAAAGTTGGATAGCCAGAATACTGATCCAGGCAACTTACTATATTTTTCTTAGAGCTCTTTTATTTTTAGAGCTCTGGTTTTATAGCAGAATGCCTGGCATAAAAGCCCGGCGATTCTGAGTATATTTATTGCAAGAGGTACTGTAGAAGCACTTTTTAATTGTGTATGACGTATCGATACAGCAGCGCTTGAGGAAGTGAAACCATTAATGGTTGACCGGGAAAAGCCTGGGCAATACCGGAATTAAAGCGGCAATTATTAAAAGTGTGTCGGTACAAAATAATTCGCCCAACATCAAAAATACAATTGATTTGGTTGGTGACACCCCCCGCATCATTAATATAAGGCAACTGGTAGGGGCCAATGGTGATGATCTTGAAATAAACGGTGATTAACTTTGTATTTAAAATAGTACTGGTTAATTGAGGAGTATTTATATACCTGACCTTTAGGCAAGTTCCATCAATAGTTGTATCTCCGGTATAAGAAGATGCATTTATCCAGCCCGAAGAATAAACAACTCCTATTTTGGAGGACCAGGAAGCATTGCCTACTGCATCAGATATCAACACATGATCTAATGCTGCACCATTTGGTATTACCAACGAGTCGGTTATAAAAGCCCCTCTTACCTCAAGCGATTTGCCTACCTGCAAACTGTCTCTAATAATCGCGGTGCCTGCCACATCCAATTTTGCAAGTGGTTGGTTTGTACCAATGCCAACTCTTTTCGAATTGTCTATGGCTACATCGGGTACCGTTTCCGAAGCGCAGATAAATGCATTGCCGCTTGTATTGGCCATTTCCGTTGTACGCATCAGCCTTATATAAATGGTTGTACCTACCGTTAAGCCGGTTAATTTTGTTTCTTTATTTCCGAAAGGAGCTATATAAGAACTACAATTAATTTCCGTAAAACTTAGAGAATTTGCACAATTGCCTCTATAAACTACCCAAAATAAGCCTTTGTCCGAATTTATGGTAAAGCGGATTGCGCCGGAGGAAGGGACTTTCATTTTGTACCAAACATCTCTAATGTTTGAAAATCCTGAAACCACGCAGGTGGGATTTGGTGTTGCCGGTGTTAATGTTGCAGCATTCCAAAGATAATTTTGAGATGGATTGCATGGATTTCCCAAAAAATCTGCAGGGCCTACTGGTATTTCAATGGCATTACAGGGGTCATCATTTGATGGTTGGGCTATTCCTTCAATAAACAAAGCCACAAAAAACATACATAAATATACTGCTTTCATAAAATAATATTTTGTAGAAATCTAAAGTGATCATTTGAAAAAACCGGAAAAAAAAATACCCCACACTAAAAAGTGGGGTAAATCGGCTAAAATCAAACAGTACTAAACACTCAAAGAAATGCTCTAATATAGTATTAATTTAGAATAATTTATAGCATCTATGTATAAATATTTTTACTATTCATACAAACTGTCATTTTTCAGCGTGGAAGGAGGGTATATTTCATTATTTGTATCAAAACTGAAATGCTGTTTGGGTGGATTTTTCCTGCACTTTCTTATTGCCTTCTGGCGAAAAGGCTAAAAACGAATGCTTTTGGCTTTAGGTATGGAAGTTGCTACTTGTCAGGAAACGAAATACACATACTGAAACGGCGTAAGGGCGGTATAATCCCCAACTCAAAAAGAAGCGAATGGAAACCTTGAAAATTTCCGATTGGAAGTAACTATATCTGTCGCAAGTATTACCAATGATTCAGGGGTCTGCCGGTAGTTTAGCTTTTCAAGTGCCCGCGATTTTTATTTGTGATAAGGCTATCTGCATAGGCAGGTAATCGGCATTCAGTTCTGCACAACCGCGGAAGCAGATATGTTACTGTTGTCAAGGATCGAGTGACGATTTTCTTTAGAGCTGCTTTGTATTTGATTAAATTTATTAGGGAGTGCAGGGGAATACCGGCACTCAAAGGCATAGCTTGGATTACAATATTTCCTTTTGCTTTTTACCAAACACTAAATTAGGTTCTACTGTTTACCTGCCCATACATCCATTTCCGCTTCTTTAATCACCAAGGGCATACAGCCACCACGTAAGTAGGCATCATGAAAGTCGGATAGCTTGAATTTTGATCCGGGCAATTTGCTGTATTTTTCTCTGAGATCTTTTATTTTTAAAGCACCGGTTTTATAGCTGAGTGCCTGTGCCGGGAAAACCATATACCGCTCTATTTCTGCAATAGCTCCTTCAAGAGAGATGGCTTCATTTTCCGTAGAGTAGGCAATGGCTTCTTCCCTTGTCATTTTACCGGTATG
>JBBQXO010000148.1:0-12222 GCA_038209595.1 Chitinophagales bacterium | reverse complement strand
CTGGTAGAAAGTGCTCCATTGATTTGAATCACGAAAACCGCATTGCTATTGCCTAATGCATTCAGATAAAGATTGCCATTAAAAGAGGTTGCAGCATTAAGCAGATAAGTATTGGGTGTCAGCACCAAATCGTTACCAAACTGTGCAGGATACAATAGTTCTACGTCGTAGGGTAATACATTCAGGTAATTGTAAGCCACAACTACATCGGCTGCTGCCTGTGCTGTTGACACATTGGGTATAGGGTGAATCATACCTTTTACATAAAGCGCATCAAAACCTGCAGTCAATCCTACGTTGGTACCCACGTCGCCTGTTACATAAGTAATCCCAGCGTTGGTAACAGATCCATTACCCGAAAAAAGAGCAAAACACTCAGAGGAACCGAGACTAGGTGCTACAGGCCCAGTAGTGGGTACACTTCCGCATCCTGTTGGCAAATAAACAAGATCTGAAGTAATATTAACGGCACCTGTAGTTGAAAGAGCCCTTCCGTCAAGGGTATCGTTAGAAGCAAGACTGATAGCACCATTATTTGCTACTATATTACCTCTGAAAAAAGTACCTGGCCCCAATGTAACAGCCCCTTCCACTTTCCAGAATACATTACAGGCTTGTGCACCGTTTAGCAATTTCACCTTTGCATTTGAACTAGAAGAAAATGCTGCCTGAATCTTAAAGATAAAAACTGCATTTGAATTACCTTTTGCATCAAGATAAAGCGTATTACTGAGGGTAGTTACCCCTGCAATACTGTAAACTCCAGCTACTAAAGTGTCTCCGTTTCCAAGTAAAGGAGCAGGAAAAAAGGTTGGAATAGCACTGTTAAGCAAATTATATGCTATTAATAAATCGGCTGCTGCCTGATTGGTAGTTAAATTACCATTGTGCATTTGTCCATTTACATTTCCAAAGCCTGTAATACCTCCATTATTAGTCCCCACATTGCCTGTAACCTACGACAGGCCAGTATTTCCTACCGCTCCAATGGAAGTAAAAAGTACAAAACTTCCTGCTACTCCCAAGCCAGGCCCCTACGCAGAAACAGTTCCTAACGAAAATAAAAGTAAAAAAGCCGAAGTAAGTTTAGGTAATAAATTTTTCATGTCTATCATTTAGTTTGAGCGTAATTACTCAACATATAAAATTACCGCATGTGTAGAAGTCACTTATTATGGAATTCGTTTAAATATTTACATAATTATTACTTTAATATCAAACAAGTAGGCCATCTCAAAATATTGGTATGGCCTACTTGTATTTTATCACTATAAAAGATACCAATCGTTTCTGGCAACTGGCATTCACTAAAAAATTTATTCCTTGATTTCAGGCTAATAAAGATTAAAAAATTAAAAAATCCTATACTTTTTCCAAAGCCCTTAAACAGAGCAGCGGGATATGACTATGAAACGCAAGTAATTTGGTATGACTACGTTTGAACAAAGATTCGAACCACGTAGATTTTTTAGGAATTACCAAAAGCATATCCACCTCATGATTCATTACAAAATCGTTTGTGGCATCCAAAAAATTATCGTAGCTCACCATTTCAAATTCTGGCTTCAACTTTTTAAGCATTTCAGCCACCATCACATTGTTGTGAAACAATTCCGGATCAAAAGCCTTAGGATCAGGATTGTTATGCATTACAATCAGTTTCGCATCAAGGGCATGGCTAATCAATTCAATTTCTGTTACCGGTGTATTATGGATTACATCCTTATAATCGCAAGCCCAACCCAATACTTTTACATCTTTCCAGGTGGCATTTGCTGGGACAATTAAAACCGGCACATGCGTATTATGTACTACATGCGTGGTATTGCTTCCCATAAGTACTTCCTCAAGCTTGCCCCCACCGGTTATACCCATTATAATAAGGTCTGCATGCACCTGTGTGGTAATTTCCCCTATCCGCTCCATCATAAATCCAAAATCAGAAATGGTAGCAAATTGAATATGATCAGGAAACTCTGCTTCCAAACTTGTTTTTAAAATTTGCAAACCTTCCTCACTTGCTTTTTGTAGCTCTTCGGTTTGCAATACAGCCCAACTCATTTCCGTTGCCAAAGGCATGCTAAAGGCATTGTATAAAATAATTTTTTCAGCTCCCAATTCACGAGCCAAACCAGCGGCATAACGGGCGCTGTTTTTCGCAGTGGCGGAGAAATCTACTGGTACAAGGATATTTTTCATAGCTATTTTTTTGTTTCTATTGACTTTTAAAATACTTCGGAAAGCTCTATTATGTGTAAAAAGTATTCAGGAAGTTAGCACCCTCACAGGCAATGGCACCAAATAACTTTCACATCATTACAATCTCCCAAGTTTGTTAACCCTATAAAGTTAAGATTTTGCATGCGTAAAAAGGCCAATCGAAATCAACTTTTGTTTATGATTGACAAATAAAAAGCCTGGAATGGTTAAATTTTTTAGTTTTAAGAAATTGTTCCCGGAAAATATGGCTTCTTTGCGGTGGGGAGGGAACATTCATAGGGTTTAATTGTCCCTTTTATATTATTCCTTTACCATAAAAGCATCTATAAGTTAGTAATCCATGCATACCACCGAAGATATTCAGCAACTTCAGCAAAAAATTGTGGCTTTTGAGCCCGTATTGGATAGCCTGAGAAAAGCCCTGCAACAAAAAATTGTTGGCCAGCACGCTATGATAGACCGATTGCTGATAGGGCTGCTTTGCCAGGGACATATATTGCTGGAAGGCGTTCCAGGGCTGGCAAAAACATTAACCATCCGTACGCTTGCCGAAGCGCTCCGTCTAAATTTCAGCCGAATACAGTTTACCCCCGATCTGATGCCCGCCGATGTGGTTGGTACCATGATCTACAACCAGCAAAAGGCGGAATTTTACATTAGGAAAGGACCCATTTTTACCAACCTGCTACTTGCCGATGAAATAAACCGGGCCCCGGCAAAAGTCCAAAGTGCCCTATTGGAGGCCATGCAGGAGCGGCAGGTAACCATTGGGGATACCAGTTATAAGCTGGAAGAACCCTTTTTGGTATTGGCGACCCAAAACCCGCTGGAGCAGGAAGGCACCTATCCTTTACCCGAAGCGCAGCAGGATCGTTTTATGTTGAAAGTAATTGTTCGCTACCCCGAAAGAACGGAAGAGCTGCAAATATTAAAGGACAGCCTACTTGTTTCGAAAAATGAACCTATTACCCCGGTAGCAGGCAAAGTAGAAATTGAACATGCCAGGAATCTTTGTCGTTCGGTTTACCTCGACGATCAGATTGCCCGATACATATTGGATATTGTAAGTGCCAGCAGAAACCCCGAATTGGTAAAACTGCCGCAACTTAAACCGCTGATAGCCTATGGCGCCTCTCCAAGAGCCACCATCAATCTTGCACATGCAGCCCGGGCAATGGCTATGCTGCGGCAAAGAGCTTATGTGGTGCCGGATGATGTAATCACTCTGGCACCGGACATTTTGCGCCACCGGATAGGACTTACCTACGAGGCGGAAGCCGAAGGAAGAGATGTGGAGTATATAATTGCACAAATACTTAAAATGGTTCCTGCCCCGTAAGCAAATCATTTATTAGGAATAAATAGGTAAAAGCATTGACAGTAGAGGAAATTTTAAAAAAGGTAAGGCTGCTGGAAATCCAATCCAGGAAGCTATCGGCGCAATTATTCAGCGGCGAATATCATGCTGCCTTTAAAGGGAAGGGTATGCTTTTTAAAGAAGTGCGGGAATATTACCCTGGCGATGATCCCCGTTTTATTGATTGGAATGTAAGCGCCCGATTTGGCCATCCCTACAGCAAAGTATTTGAGGAAGAAAGAGAAAGATCTGTTATGCTGATGCTTGATATTAGTGGCAGTACCGATATCGGCAGTCAGGAGCGAACCAAAAGAATGCTGATGACTGAAATAGCAGCTACCCTTTCCTTTTCTGCTTTGAGCAATCAGGACAAAACCGGAGCCATATTTTTTTCGGATCAGGTAGAGAAATACATTCCACCCAAAAAAGGAAGACAACATCTTTTATATATCATCAGGGCCTTGCTTACCCATGAGCAACAATCGCGGGGAACCGACATCAATGAAGCTCTGAAGTTCGTGCAAAAAATTTCCAGGCAAAAAAGCATTCTTTTTTTGATCAGCGATTTTGCCGGGGATATGGATGAAAAGGTAGTGCAAATGGTAGGTGCCAGACACGATGCTGTAGCTGTGCAATTGCAGGATCCTGCAGATATGCAGTTGCCCGATGCGGGACTGATGCTGTTGGAAGACCCTGAAACAGGCCACAGCTATTGGGTAGATAGCAGCAATAAAGCAACCGGGGAATTTTGGAAAAACTTGCAGCAAAGAAGACAAACTCATACCCGGCAGCAATTGCAAAAATCGGGATGGGGATATGTGGGCTGCACTACACCGGGCGATTATGTAAAAGAATTACAGGCTTTTTTTATCAAAAGGATGGCTAGATAATGAGATTAAAATCAGCCATATCAGCCTTATTGGTGCTGAGCAACGGATGGTGTGTTTTCGGGCAGCCAACCGTGGACCGGCAAACAGAACTGGCCAAGCCTTTTGAATGGAACCTGGCTTGGGAGCCACAAAAAGCCAATGCACCGGTGGTTGGAGACACCCTCGGGGCCTTCGAAATATTAAAAATTGAACCAAGAGCGGCAACCGATTCTACCCCGGCGGTACTGCGTTGTTTATTGGTTGGATACCGTACGGGTATATTTCCGCTTTCTGCCACTTTCCCGGCTGGAAACAACCCGGAAGATACCCGGGAAATAGAAATTATTGCTCCTGACCCGGATGCAATAGAAAACTATGCTCCTCCAAAAGAAATCATACAATATTATCCAGACCAAGAGGCTTTCCCTTTGGCAACCATGATAGCAGCATTGATGGTCATATTGCTATTACTTCTGTGGTGGTGGCGACGCCGGCGCAAAAAGCCAGGTTTGGTGATCCCCGTAAAAGGCACGGACCCGATAAAACTACTCGATACTATAAAAGCCAAATGGCAAGCGGACAGCATTGATCCTACCCAACTAGGGGAAGGTATGATGCAATCCTGTTATGCCTTTTTGCAAACCGAACGAGAAGTCACTACGCAAAAGCTGGCGCGGTTCATGATGGAAAAATCGCCTGAAACAGACCGGGATGCCCTTAAAAAAATGCTTTTTAACCTGGATGCCTGGCGCTTTGGAAAGCAGGTTCCCGAAAAAGAATCCGGACTGAATTCGCTGGATCACCTCAGCAGTATTTTTCAAAATAAAAAGCTGGATAAACCACATGCTTAGAGACTTGCTGCAACATACAAGATTTGAATGGCCCTGGATGATGTTTCTAGGTTTACTGATCCCCCTTTTAATCTGGCGGCTTTTTTACAGTAAACAAAAAGAGCCCACTTATCGGGTCAATGGTTTGCCATTGGTTCCTCCTGGGAGCAGCCTAAAGGTTTTCTTCCGGCAACTGCCCGAAGTTTTTGCCATTTTCGGGATACTGTTTTTGATTGTTGCCCTGATGCGTCCGGTTTATGAAGAAAAAGTAGAGATCAATACCGGCGAAGGCATTGATATTGTACTCTGTCTCGATGTAAGTGGCAGCATGCTGGCACAGGACTTTGCCCCAAACCGGCTGGAAGCCTCACTGACTGTAGCAAGAGATTTCATCAAACGCAGAAAAGGAGATCGCATCGGGCTGGTTATTTTTTCTGGTCAGAGTTTTACGCTTTGCCCCATTACCAATGATCACAATGCCTTGCTCTTTCAACTGAATAAAGTAAACTATGGTATGCTTTCCGATGGCACCTCCATTGGCAGTGGGTTAGCAAGTTCTGTAGAAAGGCTGCGGACCTCGAAAGCCAAAAGCCGCGTAATAGTGCTGCTTACCGATGGGGAAGATACAGGTGGGCGCATGGACCCGGCAACCGCCAAACAACTAGCCATTACTTTTGGCATAAAAGTGTACACCATTGGGATGGGTACCAAGGGCTATGCCAAAATGCCTTACAAAACAGCACTCGGAACCACTGTGATGGAAGAGGAAAAAGTATCGATAGACGAAGACCTGCTGACCGATATTGCGCAATCCACCGGAGGAAAATATTACCGCGCCACCAACAGGGAAGAGTTGCAAGATATTTATGGCACCATCAACGGACTGGAAAAAAGCAAAGTGGAAACCCTTCTTTTTAATAAGCAATATGAGCGGTTTATGCCTTGGGCTGGTTTATCCATTGCCATGCTTACCCTTGGCTGGATTTTACGCTATACCTGGCTGAGAAAATTCCCTGGAGGATAATGTTACAAGAACCCTGGAAGCGGGATAAAAAAAACCACCTAATTTTACAGGCTTTCTGGCAATAAGCCAACATTATTATTTCAAATAAAATTACCGAATTGAACGCTACCGTTTACAAATCTACAGGCAGTTGGTATATTACCAAAGACGAGCAGGGAACTACCTGGAAAGCACGTATAAAAGGGGTATTCAAAAACGAAAATATAACAAGCACCAATCCGATTGCCGTTGGTGATTTTGTGGGTATGGAAATAGAAAATGAAGCCAATAAAATATCCACCATTCACACCATTAAAGATCGCATAAACTATGTGGCAAGACAAAGCCCGCATACCCGGCACCGGCATCATATTGTAGCTAGTAACCTCGATCAGAGTTTGCTGATTGCCACGTTAAAAGATCCTCGTACTTCCCTTGGATTTATAGACCGCTTTCTCGTAGCCTGCGAAGCTTATCATGTTCCTGCTATTTTGCTTTTCAATAAAAAAGATACCTGGCGTAAGAAAGAAGAAATTCAGTTTGCCGAATGGAGTGACATTTACAAGACCATTGGTTATCAGGTTTTGGCCACAAGCATTCATCAGGAGGAAGCTATTGAAGAAGTAAAAGCCATTCTGGCAAATAAAACCACCCTGCTAAGCGGACATAGTGGCGTTGGTAAGAGCAGTTTGCTCAATGTACTTTTCCCTGAAATGAAATTGCGTACCGGCGAAATAAGCGGCTGGAGCGGCAAGGGGCTCCATACTACCACTTTTGCCGAAATGCATGACCTTCCTTTTGGAGGCAGGGTAATTGATACCCCAGGCGTACGGGAGTTTGGGCTGGTGGATATTGAAAGAGACGAGCTTGCGCAGTATTTTCCTGAAATGCGAAACCTGATGAATGATTGCCAATTCAATAACTGTCAGCATATGAATGAGCCGGGCTGTGCCATCAAGGCAGCCGTACAGGAAGGTTCTATCAGCAGCGAACGGTTTTATTCCTATATGAATATCCGGGAAAGCATCCGTGAGCATGATTGGGATAAATAAAAATTACAAATCTGCCTGCTTGCCAACAGGGCAGACAAATTCCAAATATTAAAACCTGCCTATCGGCAATCAGGTTACAAAGCCCAAAATTCCATGACCCAGCATGGGATGTGTGTTTATGTTGCGTGGAAACCTTGGTGAGCGAAATCCGTCTTTTTATACCCACATTTCGCTCCGAAACATTAGTTTACAGGCGAAATCTATCTTTTTATACCCACATTTCGCTCCGAAACGTTAGTTCACAGGCGAAATCTATCTTTTTATACCCACATTTCGCTCCGAAACATTAGTTCACAGGCGAAATCTATCTTTTTATACCCACATTTCGCTCCGAAACGTTAGTTTACAGGCGAAATCTATCTTTTTATACCTACATTTCGCTCCGAAACATTAGTTTACAGGCGGAATGTGGTACTTTTATCCCACATTTCGCTTCATATAAATAATTGAGCACCATGATTGGCCGGGAAGAGGAGGTTAAAATACTTACGAATATGTTATTGTCCGATGAGGCGGAATTGGTAGGTGTTTTGGGCAGAAGAAGAGTTGGAAAAACGTTTCTACTTCGTGAAACTTTTAAAGGTCATCTTGTATTTGAATTTGCAGGAATAGAGGGCGGTACGCAGCGCGAAAATCTTAATGCATTTACTTTTACATTACAGCAAACCTTTGGAAAAGATTCATTTCCCCATGTCATTAAAACCTGGCTCAAAGCATTTCAAGTGCTTATTGATTTGCTGTCTGCCCAAAAAACGAACATAAAAAGAGTGGTTTTTATAGACGAGTTACCTTGGATAGCAGGAAAAAAACCGGACTTTGTAAAAGCATTTGGTTTTTTCTGGAATAATTGGGCAAGCAAGCAAAAAATTGTTGTGGCTATTTGTGGGTCCGCAGCCGCCTGGATGATTAAAAATATTGTAAAAAATAAGGGCGCCTTGCACAATAGAATTACCCGGCAAATTCATTTACAACCCTTTACTTGTAAAGAAACCAAGGCATTTCTGCAGCAAAGAGGACTCAAATTTACAGACGAACAAATTACGGAACTCTATATGACTTTTGGTGGCATACCCCACTACCTTAAATTAGTAGATAAAGCAAAAAGTGTAGGGCAGGTAGTCAATAGTCTTTGCTTTGATGAAAAAGGGGCATTAAAAAACGAATTTGACAATTTGTATGCTGCATTATTCAACAATCATGAACCCTATATTGCAGTTATAAAAGCTTGTTACAGTAAGTGGAAAGGAGTTACACAAAGTGAAATAGTAAAACTGTCGGGCATACCAAGCGGCGGCACTTTAACAAGAATGCTCACAGAGCTTGAACTATCAGGATTTATTATAAGCACACCACCTTTTGCCAATACAAAAAAAGAAACTTTATATCGTCTTCTCGACGAATTTTCAGTATTCTATCTCAAATTTATGGGTGGCAAAAAAGCTACTGATTGGAACCTGATTAGTCATAGTCAACCTTTTAAATTATGGCAGGGATATGCTTTTGAGAATTTTTGTTTCCGCCACATACAATCTATAAAACAGCAACTAGGTATTGGAGCAGTTATTACCCAACAATATGCCTATCAAATTAAAAATGAATTGCTTAAAGCGCATCACCAAATTGATTTAATTATTGATCGGAATGACCAATGCATCAATATCTGCGAAATAAAGTACCATCAAAAACCTTTTACCATAACCAAGGCATATTCCGAAATATTAAGACTACGTAGGCAGCATTTTAGCTGGGAAACCAATACAAAAAAAATGGTACTGCTTACATTTATTACAAAGCATGGAATCACTCTCCAATCGGGTGTACCGGACATCGTTGATAGCGAGGTACTATTGGCAGACTTTTATAAATAATGGACATCTATAAAAAACCCTGATACTGCGATATACAATTAGAAGGTTTTGTCTGAGTGGTTTTTAGAGAAGACCAAATGCTTTCCTTTCTAATGAGAGGTGAGTTAAACCTATTATTTACCACTTATATAATTTCCCTTCGCTTTCTTTGGATGCCTGTTGCAAGAGTCGAAAAATATTACCACTTTTGCATCACAAAATTTATAAGATTATGAAGAACTTTTTGTCGTAAGCCTTTGCTTCTTTTTTCCCTATTGAGTAAGGCTTACCTATCTGCTGAATTTTTCTTTTTCCACCTTACTCATTTTATCAAATGACTTATTCTAATAGAAAGCAGCGCTTTCGTAGGGCAACGGACACTATACGTCTTGCTTTAAGCAATACAGAACACGATCTTCCTAATCTTAATATCCGGCGCGCCATTATTTTACTTGCCATACCCATGGTATTGGAACTTGGGATGGAAAGTATTTTTGCCCTCACCGATATTTTCTTTGTAAACCGCTGGCTAGGTAACCATGCCGTTACCGCGGTAGGCTTAACCGAATCTGTGGTTACTCTGGTTTATTCCATAGCCATAGGTATCAGCATGGCTGCTACCGCTATGGTGGCAAGGCGTGTTGGCGAAAAAAATCCAGAAGGTGCTGCTGTAGCTGCCTCGCAGGCCATTATTCTTGGAATGGCGGTTACGCTTGTCATCAGCATTGCCGGTGTATGGTTTGCAGGCGATATTCTGCGCTGGATGGCAGCCGACGCCGAAACCATCGCTATCGGGACTCCTTACACCCGCATCATGATGGGCAGCAGTTGTATCATCATGCTGCTGTTTCTCATCAATGGTATTTTCCGTGGAGCCGGAAATGCCTCCATAGCAATGCGCAGTTTATGGATAGCCAACCTCGCCAATATTATCCTTGATCCACTTTTTATCTGGTGGATGGGATTAGAAGGCGCTGCCATTGCCACCACCATCGGGCGGACTCTCGGGGTTTGTTACCAAATATATTATTTGCAAAAAGGCCCCGGGCAGATAAAGCTCCACGCCCATAATTTCAACCTGAAAATACCCGTGATGAAAACCCTGGCCGGTATTGCCGCACCGGGTACCTTACAGTTTATTATTGCTTCGGGAAGCTGGATTGTGCTGGCAAGACTGGTGGCGGAAACTGGGCAGTCTGATGCATCTGCCGGCTACCAAACCGCCATCCGCATATTGCTATTTTTTATATTACCTGCCTGGGGACTCAGCAATGCCGCTGCTACCTTGGTAGGGCAACACCTGGGTGCGGGCCAACCCGAACTGGCAGAAAAATCGGTAAAACTGACCACATGGTACAATATAATTTTCATGGCACTGGTTACCCTTCTTTTTGAAGCAGGAGCTCCATTAATCATTGGTTTTTTTACAAAAGATGCCGGAGCAGCAAAGCATGCTGTAGAATCGCTGCGGATCATCAGTCTGGGCTATATTTTTTATGGCATAGGTATGGTAATGACAAATGCATTGAATGGCGCCGGCGATACCCGCACCCCAACCATCATAAACTTCTTCGGGTTCTGGATCTTTCAGGTGCCGCTGGCCTGGTGGCTGGCCAAAGGGCTTGAAATGGGTCCTACCGGAGTATATATTGCCATACCGGTAGCAGAAACCGCTATTGCCATTGCAGCCTGGCTGGTTTTTAGACAGGGCAAATGGAAGCTGGTGAAAGTGTAGGAAACAGATGAACATCTCTATGGCATATTTTATTTACTTACCAAGCATTATAGCCAGCCAAATCTAATTTATTTTACCACATTTGGCTACTTATATTACTCATGGAATATACTGAAATCATAGGAAGAGATGGTTATAAATCATTGTTAGACAATGCATTAATATATTATAAAACATCTCCTGTAGCTATGTATGGGCGCAGGCGAGTTGGCAAAACTTACCTCGTAAAAAGGTATCTTCATAATTTACTAAGTTTTCAATATCAGGGCATTCACAATGTAAACTCGAATGTGCAGCTTTCAAAGTTTACGAAGGCACTGGAAGTCCAATTAAATGGTGGTAAACCATTGGCGAAACCTACTGATTGGTTTGAAGCGTTTGACATAATGGAAACCCTGCTGAATAAAAAAAAGAGTAAGCGACTGGTTGTTTTCCTGGATGAATTCCCCTGGATGCATGCGCCCAAATCTAATTTTTTAACTGCCTTTGAAAACTTTTGGAATACATGGGCAGCCAATAAATCTCATGTATCCGTTATCATTTGCGGATCGGCTGCAAGCTGGATGATCAAGAAAGTAGTACATAATAAAGGAGGATTGCATAATCGTATCATCCGTAAAATAATATTGCAACCTTTTAATCTCTACGAAACCGAACTGTTTCTTAAAAGCCGGGGAGTGCATCTCAACCATTATCAGATTATACAATTATACATGGCGGTAGGTGGTATTCCCCAATACCTCGAAATGGCTAAGCCGGGGAAAAGCGCCGCTCAAATAATTGACGAAGCTTGTTTTCAAAAGAATGGCTTTTTATATGATGAATTTAATGAATTGTACCACGCCCTGTTTTATCAGGCCGATCGTCATTAAAGGTTATCAGGGCATTAGCCGCAAAACCCACAGGGCTAAGCCGAAATGCTTTAATACAAGCAGGCGACCTGCAAACCGGTGGAACAGCAAGCATCCTGCTCGATGAATTAATTGCAGCAGGGTTTATAACAGCCTATATACCATTTGGTAAAAAACTTAAGGACAGTATATACAAGCTTACAGATGAATTCTCGTTGTTTTACCTGAAATTTATGGAGCCCAACCGGAACATGGCAAAAGGTGCCTGGCAAAAACTAACCAACACCCCACCCTAAACAAGCTGGAGTGGCCTTGCTTTTGAAACCCTTTGTATTAAGCACACCGCTGCTATTGAAAAAGTGTTGGGTATATCAAGCATTTACACAGAAAGCAGCTCGTGGCGCAGTGCGGGTAATATGGAAGGAGGTGCCCAAATTGATTTACTTATTGATAGACGT
>JBBQXO010000147.1:0-12228 GCA_038209595.1 Chitinophagales bacterium | reverse complement strand
CACCACCCTTGTCATGCCCCATTGCTCTGTAGTAAGTATTTGCGGTTGCAAAACAATCAGGTTCAATGCCCCAAAACCAAACCCGGCAAAAATGACGATAGTGGAAAGAATGGATTGTCGCTGTATGGAGGGGGTGGACATAGAAGGCAAAAGAAGGGAAAAAAAAGGAACTGGATTCCTTTATCCTTTGGAACGAAGGAAGTTTTTATTTGTTTATAAATTTTGATTTACCTGGTTTGTCATTTCTTTTTAATACGTGGGTTCATAAATAAAAGGAAATATTCTTTCCCTATTGGGTGATATTGTGTTTTTAAGCTTGAAAGTTTCCTATTTGATCTTGTATTAGCCAATAAAATAAACTACAAATCATTAAAACCGCGTTTGAGAAACTTAATATTCATTTTTGATTTTCTTTTAACTTTGTTTTTCAAATCCGATTGTGGTTTATTTTTTTTAGAATAGATTTTATGAAAGTCCTACCTTTTTTATTGCTTTTATCCCTTTTTTTAGTTCTATCCCTCATTTCAAGAGCCCAAATAAATCTTCTAAATGGATTGATTGCCCATTGGCCTCTTGATGGAAATGCAAATGAGTTAATTGCGAATAGAAATGGGCAGATATTTGGTTCAGTTACGGCTGGTTCAGATCGATTTGGTCAGGCATCTAAGGCTATGAATTTCAGTGGATCAGGAAGTTATATCAGGGTACTTGATAACGGAAGTTTGAATCCAGCCAGATTTAGCATTACTGCCTGGTTTAAAACATCAAGTGCCGATTTACAAATTCTTATTGGCAAAACTCAATATAGTGGTTCGCCAAGGAATGAACAGTTGCAATTATATATAAATTATCCAGTGACCCCTGGCATAGGTTCTGTTATAGTTCCTCAGGGCGCTCCATGTGATCAAGGCCATTTATTTGCTGAAAGTAGGATTTCTACCGGAACCGAACTATGCCGGGAGCGCTGGTACCATCTTGTATTCACTTTTGATGGCGTCAGTCATAAACTCTATTTAGACGGGGTTTTAAAAGCAAGCAGAAATACTGGCTTCACAAATATGACTTCTTGTTTAGGTAACTACCAATTTGGTGCGTGGTGGAACGGAGATGCTCGGTTTTTCCAAGGCCAAATGGATGATATCAGGTTGTATAACAGGGCCATTAATGAAGAAGAGGTAAATGCATTGGGCGGGGCACCATCAGGTAATCAGGTGTATGATTTTTCTTATACCCAAAATATTTGCGATCCCTTAAATGTAAATTTTGCTTATAATGGGCCAGGAACCAATGTTAGCTGGCTTTTTGAAACCGGGCAATCAGGCACTGGTAAAAATCCGGTTCATAGGTTTTCAAATTCGAGTGAATTTCCTGTTTCAATGATCGTTCAGTATGGGGCTTGTCAAAATAAGGACACATTGATAAAGCCTGTAAATTTAAATTTTTTAAAAACAGATTTAATTATCACGAATGATACAACCATTTGTGAAGGTTCAAAAATGACTTTGAGAAGCAATGTAGTCGATAATTTTTGTTGGGCGGCTAGCGAATTTATAACCAGCGGTAGTTTACAAAATCCGGAAATTCAGCCCAATAAGGATAATGTGTATTATTTGAATAGGTCCAGAAAGGGGAATAATCTTGTAACCAATGGGGACTTTTCAGCTGGTAATACAGGTTTCTTTACTACTTATCTTTTTAGAAGTGCTAATACTACAGAAGGGGAATATTTCATTAGTCCAAATCCTCAGAATTGGAATGGTGCCCTGAGTAATTGTAATCAACCGCTGGGTGGTGTAGGTAATATGATGTTGGTAAATGGTGTTCCTGAAACAAATAAAGTGGTATGGCAGCAGGAATTTATTGTTGATTCAGGGAAAACCTATGATTTTAGTCTTTATATTACTGCCCTTTTTCCTGTTAACCCTGCCATATTGCAATTTGCTATAAATGGGGTAATTGTTGGAGATTCAATACAAGCCAATAACGCAACTTGCTCCTGGCGAAAGTTTAATGCTATTTGGAATTCAGGAAAAAATAAGAAAGCCATTATTTCTATCGTTAACCGGAATATATTGGTACAGGGGAATGATTTTGCATTAGATAATATTGAGTTTAGAGAATTGATTTTAGAAAGGGATAGTGTATTGGTTAAAGTAGAAAAACAAAAGATTCAATTGACTGCTGATACTTCAATTTGCAGGGGTGGAAAAATACAACTATTGGCTAGCGGGGCAAATACTTACACTTGGTTTCCGGCTGCAGGATTGGATAATCCTAATATTGCCAATCCAATAGCAACTATTTCTGATTCAATAAGGTATTTTGTAAGTGGAGTGTCATCTGCTGGATGTATTATCAAGGATTCTGTAAAAATAGATATTCTTGAAAACCCTTCTGGTAAAACTGTTCCTAATTTCATTCAGGTTTGCAGAATGCAACCCTTTATTTTAAATGCTATAGGAGGTACAAAATATAGCTGGACGCCAACCACCAATTTGTCAGATTCATTTATTTCAAACCCAACTGCTAAAGCTGATTCATCTATTTTGTATAAGGTTAAAATTGAAGGGGCAAATGGCTGTTATGTTTTTGATTCAGTTAGGGTTGAAGTCCAAAATCAATCAATCTTTAAGGTTTTTCCCGATTCAGCCTCATTTTGTCTGGGAGATACTATTGAAATCAGGGCTAGGGGAGGAACGCGTTATCAATGGACCATAAATGCAGGAAATACCTACTCAACGGATTCTGTTTTTGTTTTTAAAGCAAATTCTATTTCAGATAAACTTTTTGTAAAGATTTGGAATGAATCATGTATGGATTCAACCACATTATCTGTTCCCTTAAAAATATCTTCTGCTCCTGTTTTGTCACTTTCAAAATCTAAGGACTTTGACTGTTATTCGCCAATAAGCCAACTATCTGTTTCTGGCGGTTCAAATTACAAATGGGATGTAAATGTGGGTATCATTGACAATAATTTATCAAATCCAGTAGTAACCGGGTATGATTCTACGAAATTCATTGTAAGTGCCAGTAATGATTTTGGATGTACCACAAAAGATAGTATTACCGTTGATTTCATAAAAAATGGACTTTTAAAAGTTTCAGATTCGTTTCAGGTATGCAAAGGGGCAGCGGTTTCTTTAAGTGCAACCGGAGCAAGTAACTATATATGGGCACCTTCATCCGGGTTGAATGACTCCTCTCTGTCAAATCCAATAGCTACTATTCAAAATACTACAGTATACCGTGTAGTAGGAACAACTGAAGGAAGATGTGTTTTAGAAGATTCTGTAATAATTAATGTATTTAGTCCTGCGGAAATCATTGTCGGCCCCCAAAATTCTACTTTATGTAAAACTGAATTTGTCCAATTAACAGCAAGTGGAGGCGTTTCTTATTTGTGGAGTCCCGCCATTAACCTAAACAATCAGGCAATTTCTAATCCGGTTGCAAGAGTAGATACATCCATATTATATAGGGTTGTGGTTATTGACACAAATGGCTGTAAAAGTATTGATTCTGTGAATATTGAGTGGCAAACAAGAGTTCCATTTGAATTGAATCCTAAGTTCTTGGAAATCTGTTCCGGAGAAAAAGCAGTTTTTACTGCTAAAGGGGGGAATCGATATAACTGGCTTCCCGTTGATAACAATCAGAATGTAACAACCGATTCTTTTTCTTATTTTCCTTCTACAAGTAATGCTGTATTTGTAAAGATTTGGGATGATATATGCAAGGATTCAACAACTTTGGAAGCTGAAGTACTAGTAAATCAAAATCCAATGATTAATCTGACAAAAAGCAATGATCTTGATTGTAATAATGTTTCGGCTCAATTATTTGTATCCGGAGGAATATCTTACCAATGGTTACCTACTATGGGTTTGAGCAACCCTAATATACCAAACCCAGTTACAAATATTAATACTTCAACCACCTATAATGTCTCAGTTAAAGATCTAAATGGTTGTAAATCAATTGATTCAATTACAGTTTTTTTTGTAAATACTGGAAATTTGGATTTTTACCAATTGCCTACAGCATTTACCCCAAATGGAGATGGGCTAAATGATTGCTTTGGCATCAGAAAATGGGGAAGTGGTGTTCGAGTGGCTGTTTTTCAAATATTTAATAGATGGGGGCAAATGGTATTTTCAGGAGACTCAATTAGGAATTGTTGGGATGGGGTTTTTAAGGGTCAAATACAGCCAAGCGGAAATTTTGTCTATATATTTAGAGGAGAAAATGAGTGTGGAGTAATTGAAAGAAGGGGAACCTTTATCTTAATGAGATAAGGGGTATTAAGATTTTTTTTAAAAAGTGAATAATAACTTGTCGCTTTATAGCAATTATAACTTAATGTAGATTAAATTACTTGGGACAATTTAAAAATTATCGAAATTCGCATTGTTTTAATAAATAATTAGGTAAAATGAAATTTATTATCCTTTTTCTATCTAAAGAAATTGTGGAAGAATATAAAGACGCTTAGGTCTTGACAGTTTAGTGGAAATGGTTATAAATAAAGGGAGGCGTAGGCAGAGTTGAACACAACATCTTCACAATTTACTATTCTTCCATTGTATGGGAGAAAATATGTTATTTTGTGGCAAGTTAAAAGGCAACATTTTTGGAGTCGAATTATTTAATTGATTATCAAATTATTAGCCATTTTTGAAAAATATTCTTGTTTTGTATGAAAGTTGTAATTTTTGCAGGAGGGTTAGGTACAAGAATTTCTGAAGAAACTGAGGTAAAACCTAAACCAATGGTGGAAATTGGAGGGAAGCCTATTTTATGGCATATAATGAAAATGTATAGCCAATATGGCTTTAACCATTTTATTATTTGTCTTGGTTATAAAGGTTATGTCATAAAGGAATATTTTATGCATTATTTTTTGCATAATTCTGATATTACTATTGATATAGCAAATAATAATTTGGAAGTCCATGGAACAAATTCAGAGGCCTTTAAGGTTACTTTGGTCGAAACTGGATTGAGTACAAAAACAGCTGGCAGGCTAAAAAAAATCAAAAAATATTTGGACGGAGAGGATTTTATGTTAACATATGGAGATGGTGTTAGTGATATTCCGATTCCGGAGCTAATTAATTTTCACAAATTCCATGGGAAAATTGCAACGGTTACAGCAATTCGGATGGATGCTCGATTTGGGGGAATAGACCTGTCCGAGGATGCTCAAGTTACTTCATTTAAAGAAAAAGCAAAGGATGATTCAAAATGGATAAATGGCGGTTTTTTTATTCTAAAATCTGATGTTTTCAATTATCTTGATGGTGACATGGATAATATTATGTGGGAGGATGGGCCATTAGAAAGCTTGTCGAAAGATGGGCAATTAATGGCTTATAAACATACTGGATTTTGGAAATGTATGGATGCCTTGCGAGATAAAATTGAACTCGAAAACATATGGCAAACAAATAAGGCAAAATGGAAAATTTGGTAAAAAAGGAAAACTTGACTTTGTTTTATAAGGGCAAACGAGTATTAGTAACTGGCCATACTGGTTTTAAAGGTGCATGGCTTTGCACTATATTGCATAGTTTAGGTGCACAAGTAAAAGGATATTCCCTTGCGCCGGAGCATGAAAATAGTTTGTTTAATTTATTGCAGCCATTTGTTGAAAGCGAAAGTGTTATAGCTGATATTCGAAATAAAGAAATTTTAAAGAACGAATTGCATGCCTTTGAGCCTGAAATTATTTTTCATTTAGCGGCTCAAGCTCTTGTAAGACGATCATATCAAATACCTGCGGAAACTTTTGATATTAATGTTACCGGAACTGCAAACCTGTTGGAATCAATGGCGGGGCTACCAGGAAAATGTGTAACAGTAATAATAACTACAGATAAGGTCTATCTAAATAAGGAGAATGACAAGCCTTTTGAAGAAGATGACACATTGGGTGGCCACGATCCATATAGCGCAAGTAAGGCCTGTACAGAACTAACCGTTGATGCGTTCAGGAATTCATTTTTTAGCCCGGTGAATTTAGAAAAGGGCCATAGGAAACGAATTGTAACCGCCCGGGCTGGGAATGTAATAGGAGGTGGCGACTGGAGTGCGGATCGAATTATTCCGGATATTATACGTTCTTTTGAGGCTGGTAAACCTGCAATCATCCGTAATCCGAATTCAATCCGCCCATGGCAACATGTATTGGAACCACTAAATGGTTACCTTCTATTAGGAATGCTTTTGAATGATTATTCTTCGGAATTTTCAAATGCATATAATTTTGGTCCGCTTCTTGGTGACCATTTTACTGTTCGGCAATTAGCTGATTTTTCAATTCAAAAATGGGCTGAATCAAAGTGGATAGATGGGTCCTCCAACGCCGAGCCACATGAAGCAACATTATTGAAGTTGAATATTTCAAGAGCAAAAAAGGAACTGGGTTGGCATCCAAAGTTAAATGCGCATCAAGCCATTGAATGGACGATTGACTGGTACAGGATACAAAATAATAAAAAGATCCAATTTACATTTGATCAGATTAACAGGTATTTCTCTTTATGATTTTTAAACCCACTCCATTTTCCGGTTGTTTCGAAGTTTTGATTAATCCAATTGCTGATCACAGGGGATGGTTTGGAAGGACTTTCTGTAAAAAAGAGTTTGCACAAATTGGACATACCAAGGAGTGGGTGCAAATGAACCATACATATACAAAGAAAATTGCTTCTATAAGGGGGATGCATTTTCAATATCCACCATTTAGTGAAACCAAACTAGTTCGGTGTATCAGGGGCAAAGTTTTTGATGTTGTAATAGATTTAAGGGAAAATTCTAAAACCTTTCTTCAATGGTATAGTATTGAATTGTCTAAAGAGAAGGCTAATATGTTGTATATCCCAGAGGGATTTGCACATGGATTTCAAACAATGACCAGGTCTTGTGAACTGCTATATAATCATAGCTCTTATTATGAACCCGGTTCGGAGGCTGGTATCCGATATGATGACCCACTAATTGGAATAGCATGGCCCCTTCCGCCTGAAAATATTTCTGAACGAGACTTAAAGCACCCCTATATTCAAAATAATTTTAATGGAATTTCTTTATGAATTGCAGATTTTGTGATACTAAATTGACGCATTTGTTTATAGACCTTGGAAATGCACCTCCTTCAAATGCATTTCTAACATTTGAGCAATTAAATGAGCCGGAAGTTTTTTTTCCCCTAAAAGTTTATACCTGTCATAAATGTTTTTTAGTGCAGATAGATGAATATAAGAAGACTGGACAAATTTTTAATGAGGAATATGTATACTTTTCATCATATTCAAGTAGTTGGCTGCTGCATGCAAAAAATTATGTTGAAATGATGGTTGAAAGATTTGGATACAATAGTGATTCCCATGTAATTGAACTGGCATCAAATGATGGCTATCTTCTTCAATATTTTTTAGAAAAGGGTGTTAAGGTAACAGGAATTGAACCTACGGCAAATACGGCAAAAGTTGCTAAACAAAAGGGTGTTTCTACCATAGTTGATTTCTTTAGTGTAAAGTTAGCTAAATCGCTATCGGACCAAAAAGTAAAAGCCGATCTTCTTCTTGGAAATAACGTATTGGCCCATGTTCCAGATATTAATGATTTTGTAGGCGGTATGAAATTACTTCTTAATGAACATGGGATCATCACAATGGAGTTCCCGCATCTTGTACAATTAATTAGAAATAATCAATTTGATACTATTTACCATGAGCATTTTTCCTACCTTTCTCTTTTTTCAGTGGTAAATATTTTCGAAGCTCATGGGTTGGTTATTTTTGATGTTGATGAAATTCCAACTCATGGAGGATCCTTACGAATTTATTCAAAACATGCAGAAGACGATTCAAAGCAAATTTCTCCTAATGTATTAGCGTTGCTAGATAATGAGAAGGATGCTGGTATTGCAAATATGGATTACTACAATAATTTTTCTCAAGGGGTACAAAAAGTGAAATGGAATTTTCTATTGTTTTTGATTGAACAAAAGAAAGCGGGAAAAATGGTTGCAGCCTATGGGGCCGCCGCTAAGGGTAACACCTTGTTGAACTTTTGTGGTATAAAAAATGATTTCATTTCATTTGTTGTTGATGCAAATCCTCATAAACAAAACAAATTTCTACCAGCAAGCCATATTCCTGTCTTGAATGAAGAATTTCTGAAAAATATGAAGCCCGATTATGTTGTGATTTTTCCGTGGAATTTAAAGGAAGAAATCATCAATCAACTTTCTTATATTCGAGATTGGGGAGGCAAGTTTGTATTTTCAATTCCAGATTTACAAATCGTATATTGAAAAATGGAAACGGTATTAGTCACAGGTGCAACGGGATTTGTAGGAAACTACGTAATAAATGTCTTGTTAGAAAGGGGTAATAAAATTATTGCGACTTCTCTCAATGAGGAAAAGGCAAAAGGTTTCGATTGGTACAAAAGAGTAAACTATATTCCATTCAATTTTAATGAAATGGATGCAAGGCAGGATTTTTTTTCTTATTTTCTACAACCGGACAGATTGATACATCTTGCATGGGAGGGCCTACCTAATTACAATAATGAGTTTCATGTACATATAAATCTCGCTAACCATTCTGGTTTTATAAAGAATCTTATTGAAGGTGGTTTGAAAGATATTACCGTTTCAGGTACATGTTTTGAGTATGGTATGAAAGAAGGGTGTTTGGATGAAGGCATGCCCGCTGAGCCTGATAATTATTATGGAATTGCTAAAAACAGCCTTAGGATATTCATTGAAAAATTTCAAAATACACATTCGGTGAAGTTAAAGTGGGTTCGGCTATTTTATCTGTATGGGAAAGGCCAATATTTCAAATCCTTAATTTCGCAATTGGAGAATGAATATGATAAAGGTTCAGAAGTTTTTAACATGAGTGGCGGTCAACAAACCAGAGATTTCTTAAGAGTTGAAAAAGCCGCAGAATATCTAGTTAGGATTTCATTGCAGGATTCCCATGTCGGAATAATTAATTGTTGTTCTGGAAAAGGAGTTACAGTTGAAGCGTTTGTAAGGAATTATTTAAAAGAAATGAATAAAAGCATAAAGCTTAATTTAGGCTATCATCCTTATTCAGAATATGAACCATTTCATTTTTGGGGGAGTAATGTTAAATTAAAAAAAATTATAGGTATATGAATGATCAAAATAAACAGTTCTCAGAAGAGACAAATGCAAGAGTTTCTTCGAATTCAAAAAATTTATCGCTTAAGCATGCTGGTGATAATTTTAATCTCGAATCAAATAAGGCCCGATATTCATACAACTTTTCCTGGATGGGGCGGCCAATCATACAGTACCCTCAGGATATGATTGCAATGCAGGAAATAATATGGGAAATTAAGCCTGATTTGATAATTGAAACTGGTATTGCTCATGGCGGATCGCTTATTTACTATGCTTCAATACTTGAAGCAATGGGTAATGGGGAAGTAGTGGGGATTGATATTGACATTCGATCCCATAATAAAAAAGAAATTGAAAACCATCCAATGTTTAAACGAATTAAAATGGTTAGCGGTTCGTCAATCGAAATGGAGACGTTAGAAAGAGTAAGAGAAATGGCTAAGGATAAAGTTAAAATTCTGGTTTGCCTTGATTCAAATCATACCCATGAGCACGTACTGAAGGAACTTGAACTTTATGCTGCCTTTGTTTCACCAGGCTCATATCTTGTTGTTTTTGATACGATTGTAGAGTTTTTGCCTGATGATTATCTTCCTGGCAGGCCATGGGGAAAGGGAAATAATCCTTGGACCGCGGTACAGGAATTCCTTGACAAGAATTCAGATTTCGAAATAGACCATACAATAGATAATAAATTACTTATTAGTGTTGCTCCCAATGGTTATTTAAAAAGAATTAGATAAAGAAAAATTAGTATGGCACGATTTAGTGTGATTTTACCAGTAAAGAATGGCGGAGAATATGTTAAGTTATGCGTGAAGAGTATCCTTGGTCAAAGTTTACCGGATTTTTCGCTTGATGTGCTCGATAATTGTAGCTCTGATGGTACACTTGAATGGCTCCAAAAGTTGAATGATCCTCGGATTAATATTCATCTTTCGGATATCCCCCTTACTATTGAAGAGAATTGGAGCAGGATTTTGCATTTGCCAATGAATGAGTTTATGACTTTTCTTGGGCATGATGATTTGTTAGATTCTAATTTTTTAGAGGAAATGGATTCTTTAATCAAAAAACACCCCAATGCCTCATTTTATCAAGCGCACTTTAGGTATATTAATGAACAAGGTAATTGTATTAGGTCATGCAAACCAATGGACGAGGAGCAAAAGGCTTCAGCGTTTTTGGCATTTTTCCTGTCCGGAATGGGTGAACTTTCTATAGGACAGGTAATACGCTCAAAAGATTTTGTTGAAGTTGGTGGAATTCCCAATTATCCCAATCTTTTATATGCAGACTTTGAATTGTGGATGCGATTATTGCACAGAGGTTACAGGGCATCTTTACATACGGAATGTTGTTCATATAGAATTCATGGATCAAGTACAACAACTTCATCTTCCAAATTGAAGTATTATTATGCCTATCTCAGGCTTTTAGATTATTTTATTTCATTAAAGGAAAGAAAAAATGAATTCGGAGAGATTTTCAGAAAGTATGGTCTTAATTTTTTTAAAACATACTGCCAGGTCGTTTCTCATCATATACTCCAAGTCCCTCATTCAGAAAGGGAGGGTGTACGAGTACAATTTATTTTAAAGGAATTTAAGGAAAGGATTGATCTTTTAATTCCTGGGAATGATTTTTTACCAGAAGAGATAAGGTCAATAAGGCTAGGTGGAATAATAGACAATACTTTTTTTTTACATAATTTATTTTTAATGTTTAAAAAGGTATATAATAAACCAATATTCAGGTAACTTTTCAGAAGGATAGTTTTCTATTGAATTTCATTTAAGTTTTGAATTAAAAAGTGATGTTTGCAATGCACTATATGAAAATTACAATAATTATTTGAATGTCTACTCCCACCATCTCCATCATCCCTCTTCTACAACGGTATGCCCTATTTACAGAAATGCATGGAGAGTGTATTAAACCAGTCCTTCAAAAAATTTGATATTTGGTTGCTCGATAACGGCAATACTGATGATTCGCTTACATACCTCAGGAGTCTGAATGATTCCAGGATACAAATTATAGAAACAGACAAACGCCTTTCAATAACAGAAAATTGGGATCAGATTAGAAACCTGTCTGTGGCTAAATATGCAACCATTCTTGGGCAGGATAATATACTAAAGCCTGACTTCTGGAAAAAATGAATGAACTTATTTTACAGCATCCCGATGCCGGGTTATATACCGCACCTTTTGATTTTGTGAATGCACAAAGCCAACCGATAAGGAATAGTAAGCCAATGAAATCCCGTTATTCGGTTTCAGGGTTACTGGCAGCCATGCTTTCTCTTGAATTACATATTACCGCAACCGGATATGTTTTTGAAACAGCAAAGTACAAACAAGCGGGAGGTATTCCCTTGTATCCCAATTTGTTTTACAGTGCTTATGCTTTATGGATTTCAATAAGTTCCATGGGATATTCGGCTGTTTCGGAGGCAAAATTGTTTTCTTTTCGAATTCATACCATCACCTCCCAAACTACCAAGCCACTTGTTTATTTAGAAGCCTTGAAACAGTTTACAAAATTTTTAAAGAAGCAATTAATAAATCAGGGAGATTTTGAGACTGTATCAAAAGAGCATTTAGCGGGCTATGTACAACACTATGGGCAAATGATTACCCAATGAACTCCTCACCCTGAACTACGTAGCCGTGGCGCGTAAAAAACAGTTTGAAGCAATTAGTAAAACCTGATTCAGTCTCTTGTCACAAAACTATATTTTCTCAACTTGCCTTTTCAAGGGGAAGGGTGGGAGAAAGTTTTAATTTCATCTAACCTTAGTCCTGAAAGTAAATTAGTTTTATGCCGTCATTCATCTATTCAAATTCTTCTTTCAAATTTTAAATAAAGATAGCTTGTAAATGCAGCCTTTTTTTTCCATATGTATTCCTGTTTATAAAAACATAAAGTACCTCGACAGGTTGCTGCAATCAATCCGAATCCAAACCTTTAACGATTACGAAGTAGTGGTTTCTGATGATAGTCCTGATGATACAGTGGAGCAATTTTTAAAAATGAATTATGCGGATATTCCA
>JBBQXO010000146.1:0-12246 GCA_038209595.1 Chitinophagales bacterium | reverse complement strand
TTTTGAAGAGCATAAAGATCGGGTTGTGAAATAATTTTAAAATTTTTTACTGAGAAAAATTATAATCCATCAGGTTTCACTACTTTTCCTATGTGCTAAGGCAGACTTTGGTACTCTTCTTTTGAAATGTATTTACCTGGTATAATCTAAACTCAAGCCATTACCACAAAAGGTGGATAAAAATTGAAATAACAAACCTTTTTAACTGCCAACAAATAGAATAAGTAAATCATGCACACAAAGGATAAAATTTTCATTAGATAGAAGTTTAAAAGAAATAAAAAAATATAACATGAAAGCCTATCAAAAACTATTACTGGAAAATAAAGCCTGGGCATCAGAAAAAGTAGAAGCCGATCCAGAATATTTTAAGCGGTTAAGCGCCCTGCAAACACCAGAATTTTTATGGATCGGATGCAGCGACAGCCGGGTACCTGCCAATGAGATAACCGGAACCGACCCGGGAGAAATATTTGTGCAGCGAAATATCGCCAATATGGTGGTACACACCGATCTCAACCTATTGAGTGTTCTTGATTATGCGCTCAATCATCTTCATGTAAAAAATATTATCGTTTGCGGACATTATGGTTGTGGAGGCATTAAAGCGGCCATGAGCCATGGTGACTTTGGTCATATCATCAACAAATGGCTTTGGGGAATAAAGGATGTTTATCGCCTTCATGCCGATGAATTGAACGCCATTAAGGATGAAACCCAAAAAGTAAACCGGTTGGTGGAACTTAATGTTTTGGAACAAGTAATGAACCTGCAACGAACTTCCCTAATACAAACAGCATGGAAACATCACCAAAGGCCCACACTACATGGATGGGTTTACGGACTTGACAATGGCATTATTAAAACCATTTGTACAGTAGAAGCGAATACGCCAATCGATCCGATTTATGCTATTGATGTAGAATAAAATCACCCTTTCAGTGGTTAGGAAATGCAGGATGATTGCAGCCTAACGGGAAAGAAACAACGGGAAAGTGAAAATATTAATTGGCCAACACCATTACTACCCGCCTATTTTTAGCCCTCGAGGTTTCCGTTTGGTTTGAAGTGGCCGGTGCCAATGGTCCTACCCCTTCTGCCGTAATCTGCGTGGAGGCCACTCCATGTATTACAGCCAAATCTGTTACCACAGCTATAGCTCTTTCCTTTGAAAGCTTCATGTTGTACGCCGCAGAACCTGTATTATCAGTATGACCTACAATGAATACCCGCTTATTTGAATGGGCTTTTAAATAAGTGGCAATGCCCTCTATTGCAGGTGCGGAAGCGGGCTGCAGGGTAGCTTTATCCGTATCGAAATAAATATTATAAAACGAAATCTGTCCTTCACTTTCCATCATGGCTTCCATTTCGGCGGCTGTGTATGCCACATCCTGATTCATGGTGGCTTCCTTTAGGCTTGTTACATAATAGTATCCTGAACCATCCGTAGATACATTGACATAAAAGTTTTCGTCTCCTTTTTTGTATCTAAAAAAAAGACCCCAATCAGCACTAAAAAGTATTTCGCCGCCGTTTTTCAATGCCGCTTGCTCATAATTTCGGTAAATCTGTGTGTTCGATGGTCGCTTCGCCCATTCGCCCAACCACCTGTAGCTTGCCTTGGTAAAAAATCCTTCTTTACTCCCGGTTACTCTGTTGCCAGTTTTATCTTTTGTGTAAATAGCCAATTTTTCAAACTCCTTTTCCTCACAGTCTGTCAACTGATGATTGGGCAGCATAGAAAAACCTATATTTTGTTCGCAGGTTGTGGCAGGTTGTGCCACAAGAACATTACTGTAAATACTTATTAAAAGAAGAGCCGGGTAAATCAGGTTTTTCATCTTATAAAAATTACGATTGAAAGAAAATTGGTTTATACAATTTCAGATTGAAAACGCAATTTAGGAAAAGAAGAAAATCTTAAAAAGCAAGCCTTGTTAATAATTCATCAAACCTTGCAAAAGGAATTCTTACAAAAATGATTTTCATTGCAATCTAGTGTTACGTTATCTATGTTATGACACATCTATCCGTGAAAGGTGAATCGTGAGCATTTTCACGTTTGCCGTCTGCCTTTTCATGTTTAACTTAACACTAAATATGGCTCTCAGGTAGCTGAGATGATTACCCAAAACAAAGGCAATCCAATGGTGATATTAAACGGGAAAGTAACCCCAAGCGCCATGGGGATGTACAAACCCGGATCCGCTTCTGGAGCAGCATGACGCATGGCAGCAGGTACTGCAATGTAGGAAGCACTAGCTGCAAGAATAGTTAACAAAAGTCTGTCCCCATCTTCCATAGGCAAAAAACCTGAAAACCATGCTACAAGACAGCCATTGAAAGCAGGAATAACAATGGCAAATAAAGTGACAAACCATCCATAATGGCGGAACGCCTTAAAACGCCGTGCGGCTACCATGCCCATTTCCAGTAAAAAAACAGCAAGAAAACCTTTAAAAATATCACTCGTAAAGGGTTCGATACCTTTTGCTTGCTTTTCGTCGCTGATGATACCGATGAGTAAACTGCCAAGAATCATAAGAACACTACCATTAGTAAATGCCTCATGCACCACTTTTCCAACGGAAAACCCTTCAGAGCGGTTTTTCGAAAATTTTCGTATCAGCCATACTCCAATGATAATGGCAGGAGCTTCCATGAGTGCCATGGCTGCCACCATGTGTCCGCCGTAATGTATTTGCTTGGCTTCAAGAAAACTGCTAGCTGCCACAAAAGTAACGGCGCTTACCGATCCATAAGCGGCGGCTACGGCACCGGCATCACTTACCGACAATTTTGTTTTTAAAATAAAGAATGTGTATAGAGGAACCACGCAGGCAAGCAAAGCGGCTACAAGCAGCGTTACCATAATATCCTGCGTTATTCCACTATGAGCCAATTCCTGCCCTCCTCTAAAACCTATCGAAAACAATAAATAAAGAGAGATAAACTTAGAAATAGCATCCGGAATTTGTAAATCGCTTTTTACAACGGCGGCAAAAACCCCCAACAAGAAAAATAATAGAACAGGATTGGTAAGATTACTGATGAGTATTTCTGTATTCATAATTAAGATACAAAAATGCGTCCTTTTTTAAAGGAAACGGGGAAAAAAATTATCAACTGCTCGATTCAATTCCCTACTCTAAGGAAAAAATATCTGCATCCTTTAAAAAGGGGAATTTTTCGCGGATCGCTTCAAGGGTTTTTATATCAAGCGTATGCGTAAAAATTTCTTCTATTTCAACTGCCTCATACAGCACATCTCCTAGCGGATCTACTACCATGGTATGTCCTCCATGATGGATGCCCTTACCATTTTTTCCTACCCGGTTAACGCCAATAACGTAAACCTGATTTTCTATAGCCCGTGCAATCAAGAGACTTCTCCATGCTACTATGCGCATTTCGGGCCAGTTGGCAACGTATATTATGGCATCGTATTCGGCCTGCCCATCCTGCTTCATTTGCTGACGGCCCCAAACCGGGAACCGCAGGTCGTAACAAACCTGTAATAAAATACGCCACCCGTTTACCTGCGCTACTAACCTTTTTTTACCTGCGGTATAATGTTTATCCTCCCCGGCAAAACCAAAAAGGTGCCGCTTATTATAATACCCGAAGTTTCCATTAGGGAGCATCCAGATCAGCCGATTATAGTAAGCTTCGTTTTCTTTTATTATAAGACTACCGGTGAGAATACACTTACGGCTTGCCGCCACTTCACGCATCCAGCTAACAGTTTCCCCCGCCATGGTTTCTCCATACTCCTCAGGTTCCATGCTAAAACCTGTATTAAACATTTCAGGCAATACCACAACGGTTCCCGCAGGAACAGTCTTCAGCTTTTTATCCAGCATTTCCAGATTGGCAGGTTTGTTTTGCCAAAATAGATCTGTTTGTACGGTAGTAATGGAAAGTTTTGACATAAGGAACCAGTTTTTGAATTTTATAATAATCTAGAAATTATTCGTAAATATCCTATTAAAAATCATCTTCACTGCTTCCCATTCTCCTTAAAAATTGGTAAAATTTATAGGATTCTTTCTAAAAATTTTGAGGTAAGGCTTACCAATTCCATATTGCCTAAGTGTATATATTGTACAGAAGTATTTTATACAATTGTTTTAGTTTCCCGTTGCATGTTTTTAGCAATGCTCTTTATTAAAATTCACAGTTGCGTGGTGTCCTTGCAAAAGGAATCACATCTCTTATATTGGTCATGCCGGTTACAAACTGTACGACACGCTCAAAACCAAGTCCAAAACCGCTATGGGGGCAACCTCCAAAACGACGAGTGTCTAAAAACCAGCTCATTTCCTCTGTAGGAATTTGCATTTCCTCCATGCGGGTTACTAACTTATCCAATCGCTCCTCCCTCTGTGAACCGCCAACTATTTCGCCAATACCGGGGGCTAAAATATCCATAGCGGCTACAGTCTCCTTTCCTGGTTCACAGCCATCATTCTGCCGCATATAAAAAGCTTTGATGGCAGCAGGATAACCTGTTACAATTACCGGTTTTTTAAAATGCTTTTCTACGAGATAACGTTCGTGTTCACTTTGCAAATCAACTCCCCAAGCCACCTCATATTGAAATTTTTTCTTTTTATATGGTGTGCTTTGCAGCAAAATATCAATAGCCTCTGTATAGGTAATCCGTTCAAATTTATTGTTTACCACAAAGGCCAGCTTTTCCAGCAATCCCATTTCGCTGCGTTTGTCCTGTGGCAGGCTTTTTTCTTCTTCCTGTAAGCGCTGATCAAGCAATTTCAAATCATCTTGATTATGCTCCATAGCATAGCGGATGAGGTATTGGATAAATTCCTCTGCCAGATTTTGGTTGTCTTCTATATCGTAAAACGCCATTTCGGGTTCTATCATCCAGAACTCGGCGAGGTGCCGGGTGGTATTGCTATTTTCTGCACGAAACGTGGGCCCGAAAGTATAAATATCGCTGAAGGCCATGGCAGCAAGTTCGCCCTGCAGCTGTCCGCTAACGGTCAGGTTGGTGCTTTTACCAAAAAAATCTTCTTTAAAATTAATGCTGCCATCTTCGTTGCGGGGTGCGGTTCCATCTATCGGCAGGGTGGTAACCCGAAACATTTCTCCGGCGCCTTCTGCATCACTTGCCGTAATAATAGGGCTATGCCAATAAATAAATCCTTTGTCCTGAAAAAACTTGTGGGTGGCATAGGCTACAGCATTTCTTACCCGAAAAACCGATCCAAAGGTTTGGGTACGCATGCGCAAATGAGCATTTTCCCTCAAAAATTCAAGGCTATGCTTTTTGGGCTGCATGGGATATTTTTCCGGATCACTGTCCCCCAAAATTTCAATGGTTTGTGCCAACAGTTCCACCGCTTGACCACTGCCTTTGCTTGCCACCAATTGTCCGGTTATTTTAAGGCAGGCACCTGTAGTAATACGCCTTAGCAAGGCTTCGTCCGTATTTTCAAAATCCACCACTATCTGAAGGTTATTGGGCGTACTGCCATCATTGAGCGCAATAAAACGGTTGCTCCGAAAAGTACGAACCCACCCCATAACTACGATAGGCTCTCCCGTTTCTTCTATGGGAGTGGTTGCCAATACAGCTTTTATTTTTGAACGGATGTTGAATGCCATAATATCTGACTTTTTAAATGCAGAGCTACAGGGTAGCTCGAAATGATTGATTTAATCCACATGATTACTGCCGGGCAGTTTTAACCAAATTGGCTAAACCCCCGGACCAATTGGCAAGGGCGCGCAAAGATAACGGAAATCAGGACTTTTGAAAAGGGGATATCCCCCACTTATAATTACAACAAATGCAGCCCATTTTTTAAGGTTAATTACGGAGCATTTGAACCAAAATAAGTTTTAATTCTTCCATTTTATAGGGCTTTGCAATCATGGTATCCATGCCTGCCTCTTTGCATCGTTCCAGATCTTCCCTAAGCGTACCAGCAGTAACCGCCACTATGGGTATCCTCTTTTGTCCGGTATTAGATTCCAGCATACGTATTTGTGAGGCGGCTTTCAAACCATCCATAATCGGCATGTTCACATCCATAAGAATTATATCGGGGATATCCTCAAAATAGGCTTCCAATACTTCCTGCCCATTAACAGCCTTGCGTATGGTTAAACCTGGTGCAATAGTATTAATAACCTTTTCGGCAACCATCATATTGATGGGATTATCTTCCGCAATCAAAACATTTTTACCTTCGAAAATACCACTCAAAACAGCTTCATCCAGCTCCATCAGCTTACTGCTCACCGTTTGCTCTAGCTTTTCTGTTTTGGCAAATTGCTGGTTAAACCAAAAATTACTCCCCTCTCCAGGCACACTCTCAATATGCAGCTCTACCCCCTGAATCATCAGCATTTCTTTACAGATTGCCAAGCCCAACCCTGTACCGGCATAGCCCCTGTTAATGGCAGAGTCTATTTGGGTAAATTCTTCAAAAATTAATTCCTGCTTGTCCTTTTCAATCCCAATCCCGGTATCCGCGATACTGATTTTTACCAGCATATTTTGTTCGGTTTCTTCTTCCAGCTCCATTGTTAAGGTAACAGATCCTTCGATGGTAAATTTTATAGCATTCATTATCAGGTTATTGATCACCTGAGTTGTTCTATCCGGATCAGCCAGCACAGGTTGTTTGTATAACCTGGGATCGGCCACAAAAAACAAACTCAATCCCTTTTCATTGGCTAATACTTTACTGGTAGTCTCTACCCTTCTTCCAATTTCGCCAAGCAAGGCGGGTTTGTAGGAAATGGTCATTTTACCTGCTTCCAGTTTGCTGAAATCCAGAATATCATTGATGATGTACAATAGATTATTGGCCGAAAACAGCATCGTATCAAGATATTCCTTTTGCTCACCCTCAGGTTTTTTTTGTAACAGGAGGCTGGTAATGCCAATGATTGAATTCAGCGGAGTCCTTATTTCGTGAGACATCGTAGAAAGGAACTCGGATTTGGCTTTGGAAGCCAGCAGAGCTTCTACACTTGCCTGCCGAAGGGTAAATGCAAACCTATAAGACAATACCAGTGATTGAAAAAAGAAAAAAGCGATGTAAGTAAAAACTAAGATAACTCTGGAAGGCTGAAAACGGGTGAAATAACCCAGAATAATCACTACAAAAAGGACGCAAAGAATAGCAGTTGACAGCAGGGAAAATAAAGCTCCCGGCTGATTGTTGTTGTATCCCTTTATGTAGACATAAATGGTATAAAATAACTGTAAGAAAATAAAGGCTACATAAATATTAGTGATGGTAGTGTAATAAATGGGCGCTGCAAACAGAGCGAATACAAAACATAGTAAGCTTAGCCAAACAAAAATATTTTTTATTAACTGGTTAAATTCGCGGGGGTAAAGGTGGTAATTAAATAGGGTTAAAAAAGTAACAGAGGCAAACAGCGTAAGGTATTCAAGCCTCAAGGCAAGAAACCAGCTTAAATTGGGTAACAGTTGATGGAGGCTGTATTCATCGGTTCCAATAACCCTGTATGCATAACTCAGGCAAAACAGGGAAAAATAAAGAATAACCTTATCATGCCTGCCAAAAATGAAAAGACCGAAAAAAAACAGCCCCCCCATAAAAAGGCAACCGGTCAAAAAAAGATCATAACTCCGGCCAATTTCCCTTTCATTTTTCAGCAGATCATTACTTCCTAAAGTAATAGAACGGTAAGGGCCCCCGCGACTATGATGGAAATTGGCAATTTGAAGCGTTAAACGAAAGGTATCTCCTTCAAAATGTAGTCTTTTAGCACCTGGTTTAAAAAGGGGAAGGGTGGTTCCTTTAGTGGTTCCGGGGGTACCAAGATCAAAAAAATCCGCGTCATTCACAAAAAGCTTCAGGGAAGAATATGCTTCTGGAATGTCCAGTGCAAGATCATCGGAATTGGTGCCCTTTGGTAAAATAACGGTAAGTCTGTAGGTGGCATACCCTATGGAGGAAAGCGTTTTGCCCTCAATTTTAGTATCGCTCCAAAGAGAGGGATACGAAACCGGGTGTGCTTTGTATTTTGAAAAATCATCCTCTGGTTTCAACAGGTGTTCCGGGTAAATCAACCACTCTCCATTTAGTTTCACCGCCTGATTGACCAAATCCATTTTACTGAGATCCACCACTCCATTTTGGGCATATACCCGAATGGTATTTACCTGGGCAACAATTGGTAGCATATAAAAAAGCGTGCCAACCATCATCCCGACAAATACCAAATACTGCTTCATAAATGAATGCTACAAGTTTTAGGGGAGGAAGGTATTGAAGTGAATCCGATATTTCTAGATTCACCTATACTCTCTTTTAGATTTGGTTTGGCCATTCCATACAGTACTTTCATCCAAGCTAACCAATCTTTACCCAACTTCGTATACAAAAACGAAACCCCACGGATGTTATTTTAACCAGGTAATTTTTTTTGAGGAAACATTATCAGAATCGGTACCCACCATGATGACAAACTCACCGGGCTCCCAGATATAGGCGAGGTCGTTAGCATAAAAATAGAGATCCTTAGTGGTAAGCTGAAAGGTTACTTCCTTTGTTTGACCCGGCTCAAACCACAGTTTTTTGAAGCCTTTGAGTTCTTTAACAGGTCTTACCGTACTCGCGACCTTGTCGCGGATGTAAAGCTGAACCACTTCGTAACCAGCCTTTTTGCCGGTATTTGTTACGGGAATGGCTATTTGCAGCGTACCTGTTTCTGTTGGCCGTTCTGTGTTGACTGCTATGGCGCCATATTTAAACTGAGTATAGCTCAATCCGAATCCAAAGGGATAAGCAGGACTATTGGGTAAATCAATATATGCAGATACATAATTATGGTCCGTTTCGTTTTTAAAAGGCCTTCCAGTATTCAGGTAGTTATAAAAAATGGGAATCTGTCCTTCGGTTCTGGGAAAGGTCATAGGTAATTTGCCCGAGGGGTTTATTTTCCCGAAAAGGACATCGGCAATGGCATCTCCGGCACGGGTACCAAGCCACCACGTATATAGAATAGCGGAAGCTTTTTTAGCGGGCTTTTCAAATACCAGTGGCCGGCCAGCGCCCAACATCAATACGATGGGTTTGCCAAGGGCTGCCATCCTTTCTGCCAAAACCTCCTGTACACCTGGCAAATGAAGATTGCTCCTGCTTTTCGCTTCTCCGCTCATTGCCCGTTCTTCCCCGAGGTACAAAACAATTATATCCGCCTGACTGGCAACACGCACAGCCTCTGCAAAACCAGAAGTATCGGTATCATTCAGGCCACATCCTCTGGCATAAAAAAAATCAGAAGCCTCGCTCAGTCTTTGCTTAACCGCATCTCCTACTGTTTTTATACGTGCCGAATCATCAGGCCAATCGAAAGACCAAAATCCAAGATGCTCTTTTTTTGCCATCACCAAAGGTCCGATCATGGCTATTTTTTGCCCGGAAGTGGCTAAAGGCAGAAGGGCGCTTCCTCCAGAAACCGATGAATTATTTTTCAACAAAACAATCGACTCCGAAGCAATTGACTGCGCCGCATCAAGGTTTACTTCGTTGTTGAATTGTTGCTTTTCTGTTGCTATATCGCAGTATCGAAAAGGATCATCCATTATCCCTGTTTCGTATTTTTTAATCAACACCCTGCGTACCGCATCATCCAGCAGACTTATGGGTACTTTTCCTTGCTGCACTAAGCTGGCAAGATGCTGGGTATAAGCCCGGCTCTCCATATCCAAATCGCTGCCCGCCAATATGGCTATCCTTGCGGCATCCTCCAAAGATGCTGCAAAACCATGCGGCTGCATTTCGCGGATACTTCCCCAATCGCTTACCACAAAACCCTTGAAATCCCACTCTCCCTTTAAAATTTTGCGCTGTAGCAAGGCACTACCGGTCGCTGGTATGCCATTCAGGTCATTAAAACTATTCATCAGGGTAGCTACGCCAGCATCCACCGCCGCTTTAAAAGGGGGTAAATACAATTCCCGAAGTTGCCGTTCACTCATATCCACACTATTGTAATCGCGGCCACCCAATGCTGCACCATAAGCGGCAAAGTGTTTGGCACAGGCCATCAGAGAAGCTATACTTCCCAATCCCTTTCCCTGAAATCCACGAACCCTAGCCTCCGCTATTTTACTCCCTAACCAAGGGTCTTCACCAGCACCCTCCATCACCCGGCCCCAGCGGGGATCTCTCCCTATATCCACCATCGGCGCAAAGGTCCAATGGATGCCCGAGGCGGAGGCTTCGACAGCAGCTATCCGGGCAGCTTGTTCTATGGTTTGCAGGTTCCAGCTAGCCGCTTCGCCAAGCGGCACGGGAAAGGTGGTCCGGTAGCCATGTATCACATCCTGTCCAAATAATAGCGGGATTTTCAACCGGCTTTGTAAGGCGATTTCCTGTAGCTGACGGGTACGACTCGCCCCGGTTACATTGAGCATACTGCCTATTTTCCCTTCGCGGATTTGCTGTTGAAAGTTACCAGTGGGCGTAATTGGGCCAGTTGCTGCAAAAGGACTGCTGATCTGATGTAACTGACCAACTTTTTCCTCAGGTGTCATCAGCGCAAGCAGAGAATCCACCCGGGCAGGATAAGATTTTTTTTGTGCCATCGCAGGCAGGCAGAGTATTAAAAAAATGACGCAATGGAAGATTTTCATAGTTTTTCTTTTAAGCTCATCTTATAAGAGTTTTGTATTCGAAGGCAGTTTCAATGCATAGATCTGATCATGGCACGTGCCCATTTAGCCTGCGAAACCGCATTCAGGTGAATATTATCGGTTGTAAAGGACTCTTTTTCGTTTTCAAATAAACCATAACTATCCAACACCGTAGCTCCGGCCTTGCCGGCAATTTCGGTAAAAGCTTTTCTGAATTGATCCAACCTGCCAGCTCCCCCCTCGTATTTACCCGAAGTATCGGCCTGACAGTGATGGGAGGTGGTAAAATAACCAAAACCCGGAAAGGACTTTTTAACTGCTTCTTAAATTGAAAAACCTGATCCAGCATGGTCTTAAAATTTTGAACGACGGTTTCTTCCTTTCCTGCAAATACAGCTTTAGCATCGTTAGTACCGAGTGCAATCACAATCCAATCCAATCTATTTTGAAATACAGCAGCCCCTTCTTTGAGGTGATTGGTTAATAATTTCAATTCATTTAGGGTGGAGTCTCCATTGTTGTCAAAGCCGATGGTTCTGCCCCCTTTGCAATCATTTATCACGGTAGCCCAGGGAATTGATTTTTGTAATTGGGTGATCCATCCCTGTTCGTTAGCCCCGTTGCTATCTCCGATACCTAAGACATTTTGTTTCTTAAATACATCGCTTTTTCCTACCGGGACCAACTGTAATGCCACCGGTACAACCATTTCGTGCTTGCCTTCAAAAATAGTAATAGAAACCGAACCCTTTTTTTGAAAAAGATGCACCTGCCGGTCGCCAAGCATATATGGGTAAGGTTTGCGTGAAGTCTGGCTTGCTAAAATATCAACAATGGTTTGCTCACGAATAAGTGCCCTGGATTCTTTGGGATATAAATCGGCCATCACTTTATTGTAAAACTGTAAGGTTTGCGATACGGGTACCGATCCCTGATAACCATCGTGAATACCTGCATACAAATGCAGGGAGCCTTTTTGCATGGATGCCTTCTGAAAAATGGGGGATCTTTTTTGGGCTTCTCCTGCATCAAATATTTCTCCTTTTCCAAGGCTTTTAAGGATGTCATCTGCATATTTTTCCCGCCGGCCCTTGCTTTCATAATACCAGTCCCCGAGATTGCTGATGCCCACCCAACTGCTGAAACTCTTAGCGGGAAATTTCAGTTGCATATAGCACATCATGGTCATATAGCCGCCACCCGACAACCCGATAATATGCACTTCGTCGGGGTTGGCTCCCATTACTTTTATTCCATATTCAATAGCGTCTTCCACATCCTGCACAGCTGCTTTGCTCCCGCATGCCATAGGCTGATTATTAGGACCCCTGAAATTAGGATGGATATAATTGTAATCTGCCTCAATGGCATGAATTACAAGCGAATCTTCCTGTAAGTAGTCACCATTCCAGGTATGTAAACTAATCAGCAATGGACGATTGGCAGCCCGTGCTTTATAAGCAACAGCAGGTTGCATAGAGCCATCAAATTGGGAGGCCAATTCTACTTTAAAACTTTCTGAAGGCCATTTTTTCGACTGAACATCATCCCAGGGAACCTTTTGTGAAAAGGAAACTGTGCTGTTCACCATT
>JBBQXO010000145.1:0-12276 GCA_038209595.1 Chitinophagales bacterium | reverse complement strand
TACGCCTGCATTGGCAATGGGATTATCCTTTGTCCAGCTAAAAAGTACATTTTGCCCAACTGTAAGTCTTCCAAATTTTGCACTGGTATTGAGCCTGAATCCGGAGCGTTGAAAACTATTGTCAATTACAGGGCCTTTGTTATTAAAATGAAAACCACTCACATAAAAGTTTACTTTTCCTACAGCCCCTGAGGCTGAAAGATTGTAGTCGCCAATGGCTCCCCTGCGTAAAAACTCATTCTGCCAATTGGTATTGATATTGGGATCAAATTCGGAAGCTATAGAAGTGGGAACAGGCAAACCACCTGCCTGATAAAGCTGTGTTGCAAGGGTACGATATTCATTTGCGTTCATCATTTCATAGCGGTTGTGTACTTGCTGTATCCCCGCTTTTATGCCACCGCTAAATTGTACAGGCCCTTTTTTACCCTTCTTTGTAGTAATAATAATAACCCCATTGGCTGCTCGGCTACCGTAGATAGCCGCAGCCGAGGCATCTTTTAAAATTTGAATGGATTCAATATCCGCCGGGTTAAAATCGGGCGTAGCATCTGAATACATGCCATCAATTATATAGAGTGGATTATTGTTGGCAAAAGTACCTGCACCTCTAATATCTATTTTGGCTGCACCACCAGGTGCGCCTGTGTTTCGTACCGTTACACCCGGGGTAAGACCCTGAATACTTTCTGCCACGGTGTTTGAGGCATTTTTGTTAGAAGTTGCCGGATCAATGATGCTTACGGCACCGGTTAAATCCTTTTTACGAACCGTTTGATAGCCAATTACCACTACAGCCTCCGAAGTTTCTTCGGAATCGGCCAGCAGGATATTAATAGTGGTTCCATTTACTGTTACTTCTTTGGTAGTGTACCCTACATAACTTACTATTAAGGTTGCTCCATCGGCTGCTTCAATGGTAAATGCACCATCATTGGCAGAAATTACTGATTTTTTGACACCCTTAAGAGTGATGGTAGCACCCGCAAGGGGAGTTCCTGCAGTGTTTTTTACGGTTCCACTTATTTGCTGCTGTGCAAATAAGGCAGTTGAAAACATAAGTAGTAGCCACAATTGCAGTGGTTTTAAATACCTGATTAGATCCATTTTCATATAGCGTAGTTTATTGTTTTTACATTTAATATTCAAAAAAAATCAAGTCTTGATTTTTAAATCACAGTATATTTTTTTACTTGCACTCTACAAGTATCAGTAATAATGAAATAAGCCTGTATAGCAGTACAGTCATACTTTTCAAATAAAAAGTTTCTTTTTACTCAGTGATAGGCAACTATTATGACTACTGCATAATAGATTAAACCTTCGTTTACAGTTGTTTCAACTTTCTTATTATTCTAAGATGCGTTTAATTTCAGCATTTAATTTCAGGCAAAACTTCTTCAACTCTCGGAGGTATATCTTTTGGTTTTTTTGTAATAGCAAGTGTTTATCATAAGCAGCATATTTACAAGTCGTTATTACAAAGGTTCTGATAATAAAAATAGAGATGCCCTGAAATCGTATCAATATTTATGCATTCTGTCTCAATTTTATCATTCTGCTTTTAAACTTTGGGTGGGTATCAAACTGATGTAGCTATATTTGTTTTTAGGTTTAATGCGCAGTGGCGTTGGAAAAATTGAACTGAATGATATTGCCAAAACAAGTAAATCCGCAATTTGCAGGCGAAAATCATCTTCAAATGTTCGTTGGACTGTGGTGCGGATAAAAAATTTCCTGCTGGAAAAATTAAACAAAAGGAGCAGGTCTGTATGCCTCGGTTGCTGCGTAATAATAAATGTATGAACAGCTTGTATGTCAAAGGTTTTATTATTTTTTGCTATCTCCTGTTTTGGGGTGTCACAGGTTCTGTTGTTGCTCAGTCTTATTATTTTCGTCATTATCAGGTAGAACAGGGGTTATCCAACAATAGCGTTTTTTGCGTAGCACAAGACCAAAAGGGATTTGTATGGCTTGGAACAAAGGATGGACTCAATCGGTTTGATGGTTATAGTTTCAAAGTTTTTAGAAATATTTCAACGGATAGTAACAGTATTGGCGATAGTTTTGTAAGAAGTTTATTTATCGACCAAAAAGACACACTTTATGCAGGTACCCGCAATGGCTTGTATCGATACGATCCCCGGCTTGAAAAATTTACCAGTCTTGTAAAAGGAATCGAGGAAGTACGGGATATTAGGAAGGATCGTGAGGGGAATATTTGGTTTATTGAAGGGCAGAACATACGGGTATTGCTTGCGGGCAAGCAAACCCTCAAAAGTTTTAAGCATCTTCCTCCATTCGCAGCTACCTCTATTTGTTTTGATAACCAAGGGCAGGTGTGGGTAGCTACGGCAAATGGTGCTTTAATGCATTATCAGACTAAGTCGGATGATTTTAAATATTATTCTGTTATTACGCCTTCAAACGATCCCTCGCAAAGCTGGATTGAGAAAATTTATTTAACCAAGAATAACAATATTCTTATTGGTACTGCCAACCATGGTGCCTTTATGTTTAATACCAATAACCATAATCTTAGGCCACTAAGCGAAAAAAGTCATCCTGCTGCCGGTGTTTATGTACGTGATTTCGCAGAGCCAAATGATTCTACTTATTGGGTGGCAACGGAAGCTGGAATTTTTATTTATAACCATCAATCGAATAAATTACAACAAATACAAAAAGATTTCCAGAATCCATTTACCATTTCAGATAACGCAGTATACAGTCTCTGTATGGATAAAGAATCCGGAGTTTGGGTTGGCACCTATTTTGGCGGATTAAATTATTATCCCAAGCCCAAAGCTACCTTTCAAAAATGGCTTCCCGGCGAAGGGAGTACCCGGCTTAGTGGTCAGGTGGTAAGAGAAATTTGTATGGATGGGGATAAAAATCTTTGGGTGGGTACTGAAGATGGGGGACTCAATAAAATTAATGCTACTTCAGGAAAAATAGAAAAATTTATAGCCGATGGCAAACCCGGTAGTATTCGTTATTCCAATATTCATGGGTTGCTGGTAAATGATCAACATCTATGGATTGGCACTTTTGAGCATGGACTTGATGTTATGAATATCGCATCTGGTAAAGTAGTTGCTCACTATCCTGCAGCAGCCTTTCAATCCATGAAGAGTACTTTTTTTGTGGTGCTTTATGAAACAAAGAAGGGAGAAATATTGGCCGGTACAAGACGTGGATTATACAGATTTGATAAGAACCTTCAGCAATTTGTATCCTTTGATCAAATCCCTGATCATTGCTTTGTGCATACCATTACAGAGGATGAATTGGGCGGAGTATGGGTAGGTACAATAGGCAATGGATTATACTATTTACCTGCCAATGGAAAAAAAGCTAAGCAATTTACCAGCGGAGGCGTACTACAGGAAAGTCTTCCTTCTAATGCCATTACAACCCTGTTTATTGATTCAAAAAAATCGTTATGGATTGGTACTGAAGGGGGTGGGTTGGTAAAAACAACTAATCAGGGTAAAAGCTTTCAGCGATATGGGCCACAGGAAGGCTTTCCCGGGAATACTATTTTTAAAATTCTTGAAGATGATCAGTATAGACTTTGGATCACCACTTCTATAGGCCTGATGATGCTTGATTATACTACGGATAGCACTAAGGTATATACGACCTCTAATGGCTTATTAAGCAATCAATTTAATTACAATTCAGGATATAAGGATGAGGAAGGCACTCTTTATTTTGGTAGTGCGAAAGGCATGATCAGTTTTAACCCTGCTAATTTTCAGGAGTCTGCTTTTAATCCACCAGTGTATATTACAGGTTTGTCTGTAGGAGGTAATGCTATTCAGGTAAATGAACATACAAAAACATTAAATCAAGCTTTACTTTACAGTCCGGTTATTCAATTAAAACATCATCAATCTACCTTCGCTTTAGATTTTGCGGCATTGTATTTTACGGCTCCGGATATTACTGAATATACCTACATCATGGAAGGCCTTGATAATAAATGGTTGATGATAAATCAGGATAGAAGGATCCATTTTACCAATCTTGCTCCGGGCTCCTATACCTTTAAAGTAAAGGCTTCAACAGGTGGTGGCAGATGGGGTACTGATATTGCAAGTGTTTCCATAGTAATACATCCTCCCTTTTATGCAAGCACCTGGGCTTATGTCTTGTATGTACTACTTGCTATTGGATTAGCATATTGGTTATTTAAATTGTATCACCAAAGCATGAGTACGAAAGCTTCCCGAAAGCTGGAGTTGATGAAACACGAAAAGGAAACCGAAATGTATCAGGCTAAAATAGAATTTTTTACCAATGTCGCCCACGAAATTAAAACCCCGCTTACCCTGATAAAGGCGCCCATGGAGCAAATCTTAAACAAAGGATTAGAAAACTACGCTTTTGAATACGAGCTTAATTTAATTAACAGAAATACCAACCGCTTGCTGGAACTTACGCACCAACTGCTTGATTTCAGAAAAGCAGAAACCTCGGCCTATCAACTTACCCTTCAAAAAATAAATATCAATGATATTCTTGAAGACCATTATCAACGGTTTTTACCTTTAGCGCAACAGCGAAATCTGGATTTACAATTAATATTACCGCCTTCAACACAGTTTGTGTTAGCAGACAATGATGCTTTACAAAAAATGGTGGATAACCTGCTTCATAATGCACTAAATTATTGTAGCAAATTTGTTTCCATAAGGCTTGAAAGCGGTAGGAAACATTCGGATTTTGTTGTGATTAAATTTATAAATGACGGTCCGGCAATACCGGCTGCTTTACAGGAAAAAATCTTTCAACCTTTTTTTAGAATTGAAAGCTCAAAAAATAAGTCAGGAACGGGTATCGGACTTGCCTTGGCGCAGTCACTTACCCATTTGCAGAAAGGGAAACTGGAGTTGATAGAATCTAATGATGGGCAAACGATCTTTTTGCTACAAATGCCTCTGGCGAATAAAACGAAAGATTAATTTATATACTACAGCGATGCATGAAAATATAAAACCGGCAATACTAATTGTAGACGATAATGAAGATATACTTGAATATTTGACAAGATTTTTGAGTACTCATTACACCATCATCACGGCGCATGATGGAAAAGAGGCGCTTTCAAAAATTAGTGACGATAGAATTCAGTTGGTAGTAAGCGATGTAATGATGCCAGAAATGGATGGATTTGAATTGTGTAAATTTATAAAAACAAGCCCGGCCTATAGTTATCTGCCAGTAGTATTATTAACTGCAAAAAATACCTTACAGGCAAAAATTGAGGGATTGGAGATTGGAGCTGATGTGTATATTGAAAAGCCCTTTTCCCCTGAATTTTTATATATGCAGATCAATAGCTTATTGGTAAACAGAAGTAAGATTTCGAACTATTATGCCAAAAATCCATTGGCGCATATCAAAACGCTTGCAACTACGAAACCAGATGAGCAATTGCTGGAACAGTTGAATACAGTAGTGCTTGATCATATTGAAGACAGCGATATGGATGTGGAGCACCTTGCTAAGTATTTAAATATGAGCCGGCCTACGCTCTACAGGAGATTGAAAGAGATTACGGATATGACACCCAATGATCTTATTAATTTAGTTCGGCTACAGAAAGCAGCTATTTTATTGAATGAGGGTAATTTAAGCATTCAGGAAATCAGTGATATGGTTGGATATAATTCTGTAGCTCAATTTGGTAGAAATTTTCAAAAGAAATTTTCCATGCTTCCTTCGGAATTCGGTAAAAAGAAAGGCCAATAAAACTTTCTTTCATTTATGTGAAGCATGAAATACCATACAATTCTGAATTTTTATTTAAAACACTTACTTTATGCCTGCCTTTATTTGAGTAACAAATGCGGCGTTTCTCAAATGTATATCTGAATTACTTTTAAGTTTTAATGGTAAAAAAGCCCCACTTATTAGTTTGTAGCCTTCCACCGCTTGCTCCTCATCGTAAAAGCATGCATACCAGTCTTTCAATTCCTCACTATTAGCCAGCCTGATCGATCCGGTCATTTCCATTTTTAAAGGCGTGGGAAACCAGTCTGATTCAGGTTTAGTGAGTTTATTTTCGGAGGAAAATAGGTAAAATGCTTCCAGGAAATTCAGATAGTTCATAACCCTTTTTTTGATCTCTTCCGGGTTTTCCGATTTCTCTGGTTTTTGTCGGTATAGATTGTAGGCAGGTGCAAACGGATCGATTTGCTGATTTGCAGTTCCCTGTTTTACATCTAAGGTGGCAAAAGGATACGAAAATGCATCATTACTTTTTTTCATAAGCGACCATGCCATTTCGGTTTCGATTATTTTATCCAATCCAACCACTACCACTTGCTCTCGTATTAAAGGAATAAAATTAGAATCGGGCATCAGCCACAATTGCCCGCCGTCTTTTTTACGGCTCCATTTGCCGCTAAAATAGCCCCGAAGCGCCACTCCGCTAAAGCTGCTGTCCTTAAATAGCCTTAGATAGGTGTAAGGGGGAATCGTAATATCCTCTTCGTCGGCGGCCAACTCTACATAATCGGAGGTTATCCATACCGATTGGGTAAGATCGGTTGCAACGGAACTTTTGGTTGGTTGTGACGTGTTGCAGGAAAGTATTACCACTGCAAAAAACAGTGGTAATACAAAAGGTTTTGATATCATAAATTTATTCGTTTACTGCAGCTATACCGGGCAATACTTTGCCTTCAAAATATTCGAGCATGGCACCGCCACCAGTACTTACATAGCTCACCTTATTGTCGTAGCCAAATTTGTTTACGGCAGCTACACTGTCGCCACCACCTACAAGGCTGTAAGCACCATTTTCGGTTGCCTCAGCTACGGCATCGGCAATGGCCTTGGTTCCAGCCTGAAAAACTTCCATTTCAAATACGCCCATCGGTCCGTTCCAAAGAATGGTTTTCGATTTGCGGATTACTTCGGCAAAAATACCGCAGGCTTTCGGGCCAATATCCAATCCCATCCATCCATCAGGGATAGCATCGCTTTGACGCACCATGGTTTCTGCATCTGCGGCAAATTTATCGGCAATCACACTGTCTTCGGGCAGATGAATGCTCACGCCTTTGTCCAAAGCTTTTTGCAAAAGTTCCCGGGCTGTATCGAGCCGGTCATCTTCGCAAAGGCTGTTGCCTATTTTACCACCTCTTGCTTTCATAAAAGTGTATGCCATACCACCCCCAATGATAACATCGGTAGCCCTGTCGAGCAAGTTTTCTACGATCATAATCTTATCGCTCACCTTTGCCCCACCAATAATGGCAGTAAATGGCTTTTCAGATTGTTTCAATACTTTATCGGCAGCAATCACTTCGCTTTCCATTACGGTACCAAAAAACCTTTTGTCGGGAGCAAAAAATTCCGCAATCACAGCCGTGCTTGCATGCGCCCGGTGGGCAGTGCCAAAGGCATCATTTACCCATACATCGCCGAGTTTGCTCAATTTTTCTGCAAAATCCTTGTCGCCTTTTTCTTCTTCTTTATAAAAACGCAGGTTTTCAAGCAGTAAAACTTCGCCGGGTTGCAGCATCGAAGCGGTCAGGTAAGCTTTTTCGCCAATACAGTCATCGGCAAAAAATACTTTGGTATTGCCTCCGAGCAGGCTGTGCAGGTGATCTACGAGGTGGCGGAGCGAAAATTTGTCTTCCGGTCCGCTTTTAGGACGACCGAGGTGGCTCATCAGTATGACTGATCCGCCATCGGCCAATATTTTCTGAATGGTAGGCAGGGTAGCCTTCATACGGGTATCGTCGGTAATAGCCAGCGTTTGTTTGTCTAGGGGAACATTGAAGTCAACCCGCACCAGCACTTTTTGGCCGGAAAAATTGTAGTCAGAAAATTTACTCATGGTGTTGTTTTAAAAAAATAACCTTTAAAATGTGATGGTTTAGAAAGGTTGCCCAGCCGGACTGCCCTTAGTAGATGTTGTTTGGGGCTTTTATAAAAAATCCAATGCCACGTTGTTACAAACACCGGGCATTGGATGATAAAAGATCATAAAGGAATGGTTTACTTACTAATCAGTTCGGCAAAGTAGCGCACGGTACGTACGAGCTGACTTACATAGCTCATTTCGTTGTCGTACCAGCTTACTACACGCACCAATTGGCTATCGCCAACTGTTTGTACCCTTGTTTGGGTGGCATCAAATAAAGATCCGTAGCTGCTTCCAATAATGTCAGTGCTTACTATTTCGTCTTCGTTGTAGCCAAAGCTTTCATTGGAAGCCGCTTTCATAGCTGCGTTCAATTCTTCTTTAGTAACCGATTTGCCAATGATAACTGTCAGTTCGGTAAGTGAACCGGTTATGGTTGGTACCCGCTGTGCACTGCCATCAAGCTTTCCTTTCAGGCTTGGGAGTACGAGGCCGATAGCCTTGGCAGCACCGGTGCTGTTCGGCACGATGTTGATAGCAGCAGCCCTTGCACGACGCAGATCACCTTTAGCATGCGGGGCATCCTGTGTATTCTGATCGTTGGTATAGGCATGGATAGTGGTCATCAGGCCATTGATGATATTATATTTTTCTTCGAGTACCTGTGCCATCGGAGCGAGACAATTGGTGGTACAGCTTGCGCAACTGATAACGGTTTCGCTTCCATCGAGGATACTGTGGTTTACATTAAACACGATGGTTTTCAGGTCGCCGGTAGCCGGGGCGGAAATAACAACTCTTTTAGCGCCTGCTGTAATATGGGCTTCACATTTTTCTTTGTCTGTAAAAAAACCGGTACACTCCAACACTACATCCACATCGTGGCTTCCCCAGGGGATATCCGCCGGATTGCGCTGTGCATATACTTTTATTTCGTCGCCATTTACTACAATGTTGTCTTCGCCGGCGGTAATATCTTCATTAAAACGGCCCTGAGCACTATCGTATTTCAACAAATGTGCCAGTGTTTTGGGGCTTGTGAGGTCGTTAACAGCCACCACATCGATTCCTTCCATGTTGTAAATCTGTCTGTATACAAGCCTACCGATGCGGCCAAAACCATTGATTGCTACTTTAATCATAAAAATAAATTGTGGTGATTTGTTTTAAAAATTGTATGGCGAATTTACGCCCTATTTACAGAAAAAACCTATTATTTATCATGTTTAACTTTCAGGTATGTATGAATGTACAGGATTGGAAAGGGATGTTGAAAAGAAAAAAATGAATTTTTTTTGGTGGATTGATATTTGCCCCTATTTTTGCACTCCGAAAAACGATATATGGCTCGTTGGTCAATCGGTTAAGACGCCTCCCTTTCACGGAGGAATGACGAGTTCGACTCTCGTACGGGCTACAAGGGAATCCTCGCAATTTGCGGGGATTTTTTGTTATGTATTGGACTACTTATGCATTAATGAGTGTTCATAGGAATTGGATTTACGCAGGTATAAGTGATAACATCAAAAGACGGTTCCATGAACATGCAAGTGGCTGGGAGAAAACAACTGCTCCTTACCGGCCCTTTTATTTATTAGAATTGGCAGGTAGTTTTACCCGTCAAGATGCAAGGCAGATAGAAAAATGGTATAAAAACAGGGTACTGCAAGGAAACAATAAAAAAATTGTTGGATGAAGGCTATCCTTTCAGGGAGGAATGACAAGCCTACCTGTCGGTAGGTAGATTCGACTCTCTATCGGGCCTGCCTTCCGATAGGTAGGCCTGCCTTCCGATAGGTAGGCCTGCCTTCCGACAGGTAGGCTACAAGGGAATCCCCACAATTTGCGGGGATTTTTTGTTGCAGGTAACCCACTCTTGCAGTGGCAAAAGCTATTTTTTGCGGTTACAAAAGTATATCCCTTCTTGGAGAGGTAACCAAACTAATGTTAACAGAAGTAAATATCAAATATCCGCAGGTATAGGTTTTCGTTCTGCGCAACCCACCTCAGCAACCGCAAAAGCTTTTCGATTATTTTGCTTACTGCCGTCGCTGAAAAGCCGGAGCCAATGCATCAGAAGCGAGTGTTTTAAGCTTTTTTCTACCAGGAGGTAGGAGTGAATTAAAATTCATGTACACTCACATAAAAAGGATATCTATCCGATAAACTCACCAACTTTATCCGAAAGACCGAATGCATTTTACCTATCAGGTCAAAGCAACTTGATAATTATCAAAATATCCGTCTTTTGAAATTATTGTTAGATTGTTATTTAAGCTTTGTGAAATTATAATCCTGTCAAATGGATCTTTATGATGGAATGTTAAACTGTATAGTATCAATGTATCTTCAAATGTAATTGGCAATATTTGAAAACCATTATTAGTAATTTGATCCGAAATTTTGGCGAAGGGGATAGCAAGTTTAAGCTTACCTAAACTTAGTTTTATTGCAATTTCCCATAAACTTGCAATGCTAAGGAAGTTCAATATACGATCGTTTTCTATAGCTTATCTTGCTTTGTCAGACAAATCATCGTAACCATTGAAAAACTAAATTAGAGCATGAGTATCGATTAAATTATTCATTAGTCCATATATTCTTTGAAATCTTCCAGTGGTTCATCAAAATCAGCACTCATTTTGAATAGGCCTTTTGCACTTTCAAATTTGGGTTTGCGGATTGATGCATGCTGTCTGTCTTTTGAAGCTTCTTTATTTAAAAAGAAAATCTATAAAATCTGAAACTTCTGACTTTAAGTTTTCGGGTAAGGTCGCTAATTTGGTTTATAATGTTGTGTTCTCCATCCATTAATCTTTAAAAAATTTAATCAAAAAAAATAACTTCTCACCTTCCAAATCTAAAGTCGTAGTAATTGTTTATTGATCATCTTCAGGAAGTTATTTTTTCCTCCGGCGACCCTACATACAACAAGCAAATTTCAGAACTTGTAAAAGCTGGGAAGCTCAGGAAAATAGGCCTCCTGTATATACACGCCTAGCCTTACGGAAAGTCCGGAAGTTATTATCCGTCGAAACCTGTTCAATTGATCAGCCAAAGTTGATCATTATTCCCTAAAAAAAAGAGGATGAATTTTTTGTTGACCTGATTTTTTTTCGGTTATATCATACTTTTAATTTGTAGTTTGATCCTTAAGAACGGATTGCAGGAAAGTTACATCAAGGAAATATATTCTTTCAAACTCTGTTTTTCTGTATCCTTGCCAAAAAGAGCCTGATATGCCTTCTTTTAAAGCCATCTTATTCGATCTTGACGGAACCCTTGTTTCCTCCGAACACCTGCACCTCGAAGCATGGGACGAAATGCTTAAAAAGCAGGGTTTGCATTTTGATGAGGAATGGTTCCGCAACTGGATTGGCGTTAGCGATGCTAGCATGGCAGAGCAAATAGCGGCCAAATACCCCTTGGGGATGCCCTGGCAGGATTTTCTGGAAGCCAAAAGGGCACTGTTTCAGCGAAAAGCTGCCGGGAGCATTGTTCCACTTGCCGGAGTAAAAGATGGGCTGGAAGCTTTTTTTCCGTTTCCCATGGCTGTGGTAACAATGAGTAACCTCAGCGATGCCATGCTCAGTTTGGAATCGGCGGGATTACTCTCTTTTTTTAAAACCATTGTAACCGCCGATGACGTAACAAATCCCAAACCGGATGCGGAAGCTTACCTCACCGCTGCCAAGCGGTTGGGTGTGGCACCTGCTGATTGCCTGGCCGTGGAGGACAGTATTTCAGGAGTGGGATCCGCTAAAGCCGCCGGATGCTATACGATTGGGGTGGCCAATTCAATTGATGGGGAAAAGCTGAGCATGGCCGACGAAGTGTTTTCAGATACAGAAGAAGCAATGGCTTACATAAAGCAAACCCTTTTTATTGGATGAACCTGAGTATTTGGGCAACTCTTCGTGGGAACAAGCAATAGCTTACAGGAAGCAAACCCTTTTTAGCTGAGTTCAAAATAATACCTGATTATCAGACTATTTTTCTAAGCTTTAGGCATAATCAATGGCCATTTGTTCTGCCTTCTTAAGGATTTCATCTACCGTTTGCCTGATTTCGTCCCCAATTCTTAAAAAATCGGGATGATCGAGTTGTTTTAAAATTGCATAGTAAATGGGCTTAAACCTATCTTTCAAATGAACTGATTCTCCTTGGGCTGAATTAAATTGTTCTAACAGCCAGGCTGATTCTTTTTTGGCGATCATCAGAATAAAGTAGGTGATAATATCGTCGGGTTCTTTTTCAAGAAGTTCTTCATTTTTTAAAAATTCAAAAAGGGTTTTACTTGCCTCAATTTGATTATTCCAGGCATAAATTATTGCCGCACTATGTCTTATCCAATCATTTTCAGGTTTTAATTTCAAAGATGATTCTATCCA
>JBBQXO010000144.1:0-12415 GCA_038209595.1 Chitinophagales bacterium | reverse complement strand
GGACCCTGCAAATGGAACAGGTGGTTTTACAACAGCGGTAATTGAGCACCTGAAAAAACAAGCCAAAAATATAAAGGACAGAAAAAGCATTGAACAAAACGTTGCAGGTTGGGAGTATAAGCCGTTGCCTTATCTGTTGGCGACCACCAATTTTATTTTACATGATATAGAAGTGCCTAATATTACTTTCAGAGATGCATTGGATAAGCCGCTGAGTAGCCTATACCATGCATCAGGTGGCTCCGGAAATACAATCAATGGTGGGTGTTGCATATTGCTGAAGCCATTGCAGAGGCTACAAAGGGAAAAGGTTTGAAGAAAGTAGTTTTACTCGAAACAAAATATACAATGGCCATGGAATCGTATAAAGCCATATTAAGTAACCATGGTATAGAAACCGTAGTTCTGGATACAGCAGGTATAAAAATGGTAAACGATATCATATATGAGGAAATGGCGAAAGGCCTTTTTTTACCCGAAACGATAGAGAAATTTATTCAGCTTATTTCGGCTATGCAAGAACAAAGGGTGGAAGGGGCTATTTTGGGATGCACAGAGATTCCTCAACTTTTGCAACAAAAAGATATCTCATTACCATTATTTGACACGGCTTATCTGCATGCCAATGCAGGTGTGGATTTTGCCTTGACTACAAACTAAAAGGGTCTGTTACAATTGATTTTGAGAGAAAGGCATTTCTAAAAAATAGCGAACGCTACTTGCATCTCGCTAAAACAAATTTGATCAACTTACCAAGTCCCTCAGATGATTGATGGCAGAAAGGAGGGTTGGAATTCTAAATGTATGTATTTTTGAAAAATTTGGTATATACACACTCTTTTAAAACAAAAAAGTTTAAAATAAAACAATAAATGATTTTAAATCAATTAGTTATCAAAAAGACAAATATTAGATATGTGGGTTTTTGGTTTGTGTATCAGCGAGTTGGCGGTAAGGCTAAAGGAGCTTTTAATTTCATAAATATTTTCCCATTGATTACTGTCAAATTAGTAATTATTACTGGAAACGCCATTATTTTTACTTAATTTGCTTAAAAATAGCAAATTACAATAAAATGCTTCTAGAATTCTCCATAGGTAACTACCGTTCCTTCCATAAAATTCAAATATTGGATTTTAGGGCCACTAATTTAGTTTCGGAAAATAAACTTCTTGATGAGAGGAATATTGTCGAAAAATCCGGCAGCAAAGTATTAAAAACGATCGGAATTTATGGCCCTAATGGAAGTGGTAAGTCAAACATAATTAAAGCATTACACCTTTTTAGGAGAATGGTTAAGAGTTCACTAGAATCTGAAGGGGTGCCTGAATTTATAATTGAACCCTTCATGCTTTCTGATGAACAAGATGAAAATGCTGGATATTTCCAAGTTTATTTGTTGATAAATAATAAAAAGTATCGTTATGGTTTTTCTTTAGGATACAAAGGAGAAATCCATCAAGAATGGTTGTATGGACCTGCTGATAAAAACGAAACATGGTATTTTAAACGGACTGGACAAGATATAAAAAATAATAACGAATGGTTTGATGAAGGTTTAAAATTACCTTTAGAAAAGTTGAGAAGTGATACATTATTTATAACATTTGTCTCAGCTTACGATGGCCGAATATCAAGTTCAATACGTGGGTTTATTTCTAATAAAATAACTGTAGAAGAATTTGACATGAGATATAGGTCTACACCTAGGCAAAGAGTGATATATTCCAGAAACATCCGAACAAATAGCCTCCTTGAAGAAGGTAAAAATGAACTTGTTCTCGAATGGTTAAAAAAAGCTGGCTTAGATTATACAAGTATCTTATTAGAAGATAGCGAAGAATCTAGAATTCCGATTGTATTACTTCAAAAGCAAATTTACAATCAGGAAGGTATTCCGAAAGGATCCACTACACTATCTTTAAGGGAAAACGAATCAGCGGGAACTCAAAAATTTTATTCATATATAGGGTGGCTCAATGAAAAATTTGCAGACGGAGGAATTTTTATAAGTGACGAAATCGATAATAATTTTCATCCTTCTTTACTTAAAAAGTTAATTGGATTATTCAACGATCCTGAGGTAAACAAAGCCGGCGCACAATTACTTTTTACAAGTCATGATACTAACTTACTTGACCCTGAAATATTACGGCGAGATCAAGTTTATTTTACAGAAAAGTCCAGCAAAGAGGAAACTGTTTTATATGCATTATCTGATTTAAAGGGAATTCGAAATAATGCAGATTTTGCTCGACAATATTTAGCAGGCTTTTATGGAGCACTTCCTTATCTAGGAAGCCTTAGTAATAAAAAGTCTGATTCAGATAATCTTCTAAATCATTCTTAATATGCCTGATGCATGGGATCTTGTACCCACTGAAGAAAGAAGTGCAGATACTACAACAACATTTATTTTTTTTTGCGAAGACAAATTAAATGAACCTGCATACTTTCATTCTTTTCAAAGGGATAAAAAGGTGAAAATAAATTTTGTTGAGGATCAAAAAAGTGACTACACAAATTATCTTAATACTATTAAGTATTGTTTAAATGAAGGTTTAATGCAACCCATTGACGGAGGATATCAGCTGACAACAGGTCTTACCCAAAATATTTGGTGCATTTATGATAGAGATGCAGAAGTGCAAAATCAAGAAGCTTTAAATCCCATATATCAAATTAAATTTTCAACTGCCATTCAAACTGCTCAGGCAGCAGGGCTTAAAGTAGCATGGAGTAATGATGTCTTTGAGTTGTGGATACTTTTACATTTTGAAGATGTAACCCAGGTCAGTGGCAGCATCGAAGATATATTTATGACAGGCTCACTGTCATTTTCCAGACGCTTCCAATGCAATCACCGGAAATGCAAGTTGTAACAAGTAATGAGCATTTTGATTACAAAGAGGCGATGAAAAAAAAGCAAATTTTTATTGCGTTTGTTAGACCGTTATTACCTCCCAGACAAGAAAATGCTATACAACGAGCATTAGCATTGGAAGCAGCTTTTTTAGGAAATATGCCTTACCATGATCGAAATCCATGTACGAAAATATATGAGCTAGTTAGATGTATAGAATCATTTTACTAATCTGTTCGAATTTGATACTTGTGTTTTGTTAGTTGCAAGACTTTCTCTGCTAAAAGAAAGAAAAACAATTTCACTTACTTGATCAGTGCACTTCCGCTAACATTCTGTTATATAGCCGATTAGCCCAAAAAAAAAATAACGGGAAAATAAAACGCAATAGCCCCGAACCATTCGGGTCGGGGCTTTTGGCTCTAAGCTGTTCAGCGACACCGGCCTCCGGTAGTTTTGTAGAATTTATAGGGTACTCCCCGGTTGATTTCATTGGGTTTTGCTGCAAGTATGGTTAGAAAATCAATACATAGCATTCCTTTCGGCCGGAAGGCAGTGGCTCAATCCATTAGCAATTAAAACAGGACCAAACAGCCAATTAAGAAATATAGCATAACATGAATTAGTATCTCCTGAATATGCATTATTATCCTGTATACTCAAAAATAAGCACTTGAAAGTACTTATTATCAATACTTTTAGAATAAATCCTTTCTAAGAAAAAAAGAAATGTACGCTTGCTATTCAAAAAAGCATAATTTAGAATTAAAAAAATATTTCCAAAAGGAGCCATGTGGAACTGATAATTAAAAATGCGCACTAAGCTATACTGATAATTAATACCTTAGAAAATGGGCGCTGGGAATTTATTCCACATATTTACGAGTTGTACGCAAGCCTATCCCCCATATTTCGGAAGGCTTACTATTTTATCAATTTATTTAGAGATTTATTAAAGCCACTTTAAAAATGACTAACTTAATTACACCCAAATTAAAGGACACTTTATTTCAATCTGTTTTTATTGCGTTATTAGTATTTCTTCTACAAAATTATCTTGTCAAATTGTGGGCACCTGGCACAGCCGCAGAAACATTAAAACAGCAAAACTATATTTCATCTAAAAAAGATGCCTATTTTGATGCCATAAATTTAGTTACCAGAGAATTATCTGGATATGATTTTCATGTAGCATTTGACACCATAAAAAATTTTTCAAGAATTAAAGGAACTACATTACCAACAGAGTTTGAAATAAATTCATGCTTAAACAAACTTTATGTTTTTTCTAATGATGAGGTCATAATAAATTCCTTTAAAAGAATTTTTGCCAAAGGATATAATCCAATTGAACAAAATATTATTATGACCAAATATATTAGAAAAGACTTAGGTGGCTATGAAAATGCAATGCTTAACAATTATCAATATGTACAAATGTCAAGAGACACAACTTTAAAATAGAGATCGCTAATCTTGGGCGTCTTTATTTATTTAACTTCTAATATATTGACTTATATTAAGACCAATAAATACTGTAATTACCAACAAAATAAATTGTATGAGGGGATTTTACATTTTAATCTTTTTTAGTTATTGTAAAAAAATCTATTCCAACACATAAGGCTAGCAGCTAACAAAAGTATTAATGCAAGCAGAACATGACGTCGTTATTTTCCGCTGCAGCTCGCTATCAGCAATGGTTCCAGCAGACGGAATTTAATTTGGCTTTTTGTTGTTATCTTCAACCCTATTTTTTCTATCAGCTTCCCTTCCGGGGCTTGACGAGCAATGAATCCCCTGCCTGCAGCAATACTCAAACGATACCACACATTTAAAAATGTTACAAAAACACAGGTTAATCGTGAGAAAAGATAACTTAAACAAATAAGATAAAATGCCAGAAACAAATCAAAGAACCGTTAGCAAAACAAAGACAATCCTTGTTTTTATTTTTACTATCATTATTGGCTATGCTCTTTTCATTATTCCAGATATATTCTTTGGAGTTACCAAAATCAATGGTGGAAAGATTGGCATTAATTTACTATTCATAGCTTTATTTCAATTTTTCTGCGTTACAACCTTGCTTTATGTTTCTCTGAAAATCTTAAAGAAGGACTTTCGCTATATCGGTCTTCGATTTGTGAATATCAAAAAAGACATATTACTAGGTATTATATTCGGTGCTTTATGGACGATTCTTCAATTTGTCCTTATAATCCCAAACACAGGTGGGATGAATCGTCCCGACATTCAAGGAATGTTGAGTATGTATGATGGGAGTTTAATTGGAACACTGTCATTTATTGCATTAGGGATTATAGGTGGTGGAATTACAGAGGAACTCTTTAATAGAGGATATTTTATTAATGTATTGAAAGATGTATTTAAAAAGCCAAAAACAGGACTATGGTTTTCTGCAATTTTATCTATAGTGATTTTTTCATTAGGTCATATGCCAAGCACCACATTGGATTGGTTTGACATTCTGATTCCGACTCTTATGTACACTTTATTATTCATATCAACCAAACGATTGACTGCTTCTATAGTGGCTCACGGCATTTACAATATGACTGCAATTTTATTGACTTATTGGATGTACTACAATTAAAAACGTGTGGTAACATTGTATAAGCGTAAGTCGAGCTAAAGTGCTGATATTAAAATGATTACATTAATTAAACTAACAGCTAAACGGAAAGTGATGTGCTTCTAATCCCGCCCTACGCTTATACTTGACCGCTAGGCTACTATTTTTACAAACTTTCAAAAAATTATATGGGACAAAGTGCAACTCTTTATCGTATTGACAAAAATGACTTCTTTAAAATTATTGAGAACCCTGATGATTTTGGACTACAAAAAATAACAAAGGGATATGAAGTCTTTGTAAAGTCATTTGAAGGCCTTCGTTTTGTTTTATCGAAAGGACTTGACCAAGAAAACAGCGACTTGATAAAACTAATATTTTACCCAAAAACGTATATTGGAGAACAACTTGACTTTTCTAAAATTGACTCTGAAAACCTGCCAGAGGATTTTGATTTTGAAAAACAACCTGTTTCGTATAATGAACCCAATATTGTTTCCACTATTTCTAATTTATTAGATACAATTTCGATGGAGCAATTTCAAAATAATTTTGACCCAGACGAACTAAACAAAGAAGAAATTTACCCTGTAGATATTTGGAACAAACAGACAGAAGAAAATCAAGCTTTTAATATTCGACATATGAGTATTGAATTCCAAAATCTCAAATCCTTTTTTGCAACTACCAAAAGCAATGGCGAATATTTTTTAAGTTATGTTGGATAAAAAAGCAGCCAACACAAGTATTGCTAAAAGCAGATCTTGAGGTTAAAACAATCAGCAGCAGCTCGCTATCAGCAGCGGTTCCGGCTAACGGAATTCTTTTGGGCTTTTTGTTGTTATCTGCAACTCTATTTTTTCAATCAGCTTCCCTTCCGGGGCTTGATCAGCAAGGAATCTCCTGCCTGTAGCAATACTTCAACATCGCATGTCTTTATTTCAGTATTTTATAATCGAAAAACCTTGTTCAATTGCTTTTTAATGGCACCCCGATTTATTGCATTTCAATTTGATCAATTTCCAACCGAAAACTTTCATTGCGTTTGTTACCAATCAAGAATGCAATCTCATCAAGCCGATTTCCTGAAAAATTGGATTGTTTGAGTGTGCGGCCCCGAAAAGCAGGATACATGGTGTTAAAAGGAATTTCAATTTCCTGCCATTCACCGGAAGTAGTAAACTCCCCAATGTAGGAATAATAATCATTGGACCTTTCCTTGGCGCGGAACTGATAGGATTTGCCATCGCCTTTTATCTTTAAAACGAATTTGGTGAAACCCGATGGATCCATCGCCTGAAAATTATGTCTTACCGAAGAAAAGCCTCCATTATTTTCAAGCGACACATCTCCATAAAATACACCATGACCTTCTTTGCTCAACATAAACCGCCCTTGTGAACGTCCTCCCATCACTACATCATCAACAATATTCCATTGGTTTATTTTGCTTTCAGCAGAAAAATTAAAAAGGATAAATGATTTCATTATGATTGGAAACAGAAATTGTGATAAGAAATATAGCATGATCTAATAGGAGTAAATTTATGAATAAATATCCTGACATCCTGTAGCTCTTTTAAGTCAGGTTATTCCCCTTAAATGAGCGAAATTGAATATTCAAAATAAAACCCATTGTTCTTAAGTGAGAATCTGATGAATTTGATCATCCAGCGCCATGAAAGATAATACAACAAACCTACTAACCAATGGTTTGCAACCTCGCTTTTTTAGCAAAAAAATAACCCTCCCAAAAGAAGGAGGCTTACCGGTTAAAAAGTTTTAGAAGAAATATAGTTTTAAAAACTTGCCACTAATAAATCAGACTTGATTTCCACCTTCTCCCCTACTTTTATAGGTTCCGCTGTTTCCAATTTTTCAGAGATATCTTTTACAATCTTTTTTGCATCCATGGCTATCTCTCGTATCTGACCATTGGGCGAAACCCAAAAACCGCAAAAATAAAGTCCGTCATTTCCAAAATATTGTTGCTTTTTAAGGGGTTTATTCAAGTCGGCTAGTCTTTCATCGCCCACCTGTAGCCATTTTGTATTGACGCCCTTTTTATAACCAATAGCCGCAACAATCGCATCAAAATGCTCACACATTCCATTATTGAAATAAACATTATTATGTGCTATACGATCCACCCCATCAAAAACCTTACAATGGCCTTCCCTAATCAGTTTTAAGGTGCCAATATCAAGTACCGGAATGCTTTGGTGTTGCTCAATTTGCTCCATGGGACCGTAGGGCAGTTTTTTTAGCCCATATCGGGTAAAGTCCCCCACCACATAATTCAGGATGGGTGCATTGATTAAGTCTGAAGTTTTTGCGGGAAGCCAGTTCATCAGCAACCCAAGTTGCATAATAGGAATCCCCAGGATTTCACGGGGCAAAACATTAACCGCAGACCTTACCGAAATGGATGGCTTTGCCCCTTGCTCGAAAAGATCCATAGCAATTTCGCAGGCTGAATTACCAAATCCGATCACCAACACTTTACGGTCTTTAAAATAGCGTCCGCTATTATACTGACTGCTATGGAGCATTTTGCCCTTAAAAGTCTCCATGCCTTGAATATCTATTTTTTCCGGCTGTCCAAATGATCCGGTAGCTATGATCAGATTTTGAGATAGATAGGTCTGTTTATTGGTTTGCGTCAACCAGCCATCGCTAGTCTTTGCCACACGCACAGCTTTCGTATGAAAATGAGGTTTAATTGCAAACATTTTTTGGTATTGCTCCAGATAGGTCACCACCTGCAAACGTTCGGGAAATTTTGGAATGTCTCTTCCAAATGGCAAAAAGGGCAATGCTGAAAGATTTTTGGGCGTATGAAGATGTAATCTCTGATAATGATTTCGCCAGGGTGCGGCCACCTGTCCTTCTTTTTCAATAATGATATAATCAATACCTGCTTTGGTTAGGCAGGCGGCGGAACCAAGACCCGAAAAACTCGAGCCAATAATAAGCGTATTTGTTTTGAGCATGTTGCCATTTATATTTATAAGAACGGCAACAAATTTATAACCCCTTTATTTTATAAAGTGTGATATGGGTCAATAAATATCGTATAAATTGGTGTTTTCAGGCGTTTAAGCGATCCGACCTCTTATTCGGCTAAGGGTTTCCCGGGAAATACCAAGATAGCTTGCTATGTATTTACTTGGAATATTTTCTATAATATGTGGACTCATATCAAGCAAAAATTGATATTTTTCTTCGGCATTCATGGTTTGAAACATATACAACCGCATCTCTTGCTGCAGAGCAAACTCAATAGTAAATACCCGGCTGATATGTTCCCACTCATGCGATACCTTGTTTAGCATTTCCAATTTTTCGTACGCAATGGCATACAACTCACATGGCGTCATGGCAATCGTATTCTCCTTTCCAGGTATTTGTAAAATCATACTATCAAAGACGGTTACAAAATTTTCAGGAAAGAAAAACCATACGGTCAATTCCTTATCGTTTTTAATAAGATAATTACGCAGCATACCTTTTTTTACAAAATATAAAGTACGACTTATTTGACCTGCCTGTATTAGATGTTCTCCTTTTTTTAGTTTTTTGGTATAAAAAACCCGATACAGATCTTCCTCAAAGGCGGGGCTAAGATCGGGTACATAGCGGGCGATAAAATGGTGTAGTTCCTTCATGGATAATTTCTGATTTTTATTTGTGCTACAGGCTTGCTCTATCATTTTGAGAGGCGAAGGAGAAGGGCTTTCCCCTTTCGTTTATTATGAAGACCAAAAGATTAGAAAAGGTTCCCATTGATTAATAAAGGGCATTTTGAAAGTATATAACGGATAAAATACCCGATTATGATGGGCATCCCCAAAAAGGCCGATGCGATGTTTTGCAATTATCAAGCTCTTGCCTGAGCCGTTTTCAAAAGAGTCCTAAAGAATACTGCCTAAGGCAATACCGTTTTCTCCCCACTCAATTCCCAAATGGCAAGCGATGCCGGAATACATCCAATCCTGTTCATCTCATCAAAAAAATCTTTCAGCACAAAGGGCTCGCCTTTCAATTCCTTTTGCCGCGCCATGGTAGCCATTGCAGATTCCATCAGGTATTTACCCGTGAGATAGCTTGTACCGTAGCCGGGTTGCCGCAGGTATAAATGTTGTTCAAAAATCTGCAGATCCTTTTCGGTTTTCATCCACCCTCTTGGGGTATAGGCTGCATGTATACCACCGGCTTCCTCCATGGTCATTTCGTTGGCATGGGCATACAATGACCCGAGTCCCCGCGCTGCCCTTTGCGCCAGCAGGATATAAACAATTTCGCGGGCCCTTGGATGCTTGTCGTACATGCCTGCTTGTAAAAACATTTCCTCTACCGCAGTAGCCATGCCTTCGTTGCGCGAATCGAAAATATTGTACAAAAGCGGAACACGCCGGATAGGGTTCGGGTGAGGTTCAATATCCATCCTTGCCAGCTCAAACCAATGGTAAAAATGTGAAAACAAAGGGCGGGGATCATAATGCGCTGAAATCAAAAAGAAGTTTCTTCTTTCAGCAGGAACAAAACTACCAAGATGCTTTTTTAATGCGGGCTCAAAATAGGGTTTCACCGTAACGATGTCTTCCCGATCCAAAAATGCGAGCAGGCTATCTGCCGCAGTATTGGCCAGATCAGCATAAAGTTCTGTGCTGTTGGCAGCAGTTAGTGGTGGTAAATGCTGGTTGCGGTGTTCTTCCAGTTTCAGCGCCGACCAGGCCCTTGCAAGTTCGCGTTTCATCAGCATTACTTCCTGATCCCAGGTAAGCGGCACAAGATGCACATTTTGCTGATACCAGGAATAGGATTCCTTACCCAGTCCAGAAGGCCCTGTTTTACTTGCAGCCTGTGCTTCCAGCCATCCGGCAAAATCATCTGTAGAACGCTGTGCTTTATCTATGGCCTTTGCTAGTTCCGCATCCTGTTTGACGCCGGCAGAATCCAACAGGTTTTGCAGATCCTCCGACTGATTGTGGATACTCCGGATACCTGTAATCCAGAGGTCCTTAGCATTGCCGGTAAGGTTTTTCTTAGCTTGTTCCTGCAAAGGTGGTATGATGGACAAATCAGCAAGCATCCGTTTCCTTCCCGACTCAGAAAGAGGATAAGTATACATCCACAATTCAGTTAAGCGGTGGTGAGCAGGTCCTTCATGTGCAGGAACATCGCTTCGCTCGGTCCATACGCTTGTGTAAAAAGCCGGGTCTCTTGCCCAAGGCTGCAGGATACGTTGGTTGAAATCATATCCATTCATTTCCGCCCACAAAATCATCCAGTCGGCCTGCTGATCGACAGGCCATCCCGTAGTATCCAAAGACAGCAAGTGTTGCTGTAGTTTTTCGAAATCCGGCTGCCTTTTTTTAAAGGTAGATACTGTATAATCAGGTGCTCCTGCTGCCATTGGAGGTTCTTCAAAAGCGCGCCATTCCATAAAAAGCCCCGGTAGTTCTTCATAACCTGCTGGCACAGTTTCAGGACTACTTTTAGTATGACAACCCGGTAACCAAGGCAAGGTTATCAGACCAATACATATAGTTAAAATAAATTTCATAGGTTATTTTAGTTTTACTGGTTCAATCATACATTTTGATATCCCTTACCAGAAAAGGAATTTTCCATTTCCAACCATTTTCCATTGTAAGAAAATTGCAACTGAAACATTTTACGGAAATACTGTACAGTTAGTCAGAAGATAAAATTAAAGCATTTCCTGTAATATTGATCTCTCTGTTGAGACCAATATAGCGAGGTTTTGGTTCCTTAGAACCATTCAAAAAATACTAAAAATCAAATAAATGAATAAAATTATCAATATACTACTGCTTTTGCTTTTCCTTGGGGCATGCGGGGCCCGTATTTACAAAGGCATTTTATTTAAGCAAAACGTAACCGGCTACCCTAAGAGGGCAGCAGATGCCAACACCATTGACCTTGCTCAAACAGAACTCCAAAGAGCGATTCAATATCTTGAGGCAAATCAGCTTACCACAGGCTACACTTCCATCCTTTATCGTACACCCGATGAGGATATTGATTTTTGGTACCGCAACCTGAAAGCAAGCGAGGAAGAGTTAACCACTTTACAATCCACAAGTGCACTGGAAAAAACCAATGTACTGATGAAGCTGCGGGAAACTTTGCTCGATACGGGTGAAAAAACCAGAGTTACGGTTCCAGAAGGTTTGGCGGTTTACCCCTATAATGGCTTATGGGCCATCCTGATGACCCTTGCCCTTTTGGGGGGTTTCGGGGCATTCATCAACTGGACTTACCAGTATGAAAAAGCCAAAAAACTAAAAAAGAAAGAGAAAAAAGATAACCAATAGGCAATTTGGTACAGTTTGTTCAAGACCTGATTTATTTGCAGGAGGTTTCCTATACGTGACCGTTTACCAGATAGAGCAATAACTTGCCCGAACCCTTTACGGTTTTATATGTTCGTTTAAAAAAGGGTAAATTGCCCGATTTCTTATATAAAACTAAGTTTTTCATGAACAAATGGCTCGATAAGGCTTATCAGACGCTTTTATCCAAAGAAACAAAGGAGCGGGGAGAAAGGGTCATTCTCGGGATTGCCTTGGCAAGCTTTCTTATTCATTTACTCCTTATCTATCTTTCCAAATGGAATATCATTCTGGGTAATTCGGGGTCGTCCTTGCTTAAAAATCCGATTGCGGCTATATACACGCCTTTTTCTTTTATCCTTGTTTATGAGGTGTATCTACTTATCTATTACCTTCCAAGATCGATAACCATTTATATCAACAAACAGTATGAGATTATCACGCTGATAATTATTCGTCGTTTGTTTAAAGACCTTTCTGCACTGGAACTTACCCCCGATTGGTTTAAAAACAGCAATGACCTCCTGTTTACTTATGACCTGATTGCTTCCCTGCTTTTGTTCTTCCTCTTGTACCTGTTTTTCAGGCAAAGCA
>JBBQXO010000143.1:0-12479 GCA_038209595.1 Chitinophagales bacterium | reverse complement strand
AACCAAAAATTTCAACTGGTAAATCAGGGCAATTAAAATAATAATCTCAATAGCGATAGCAGCTACCATTATAAAAAAAGTAAGCGCCGATAACCCATTAAAATTTAAAGATGTTTTTATAATATTCCCACTGGGATTTTGTGCAAAACCACTTATCGAAGTAAGAAGACCCGCACCCAACAGGAATGCTATCATTACCGGAGCAGAAGAATCCACAGAAGATTTTAAATCGCGCTCTTCCTTTAATTTATCCCGATACATAGCTGCTGCCTGATTGACGACATTGGCCAATATAGCAATTGCCAGTGCCAGTAAAATCATAATTCCTAAAAGCACTTGAGCCAATGGATTATCCAAAGCACCTGGCACTTTAGGTTGTGCCGTTACACCAAGACTTCCCAATAAAAAAAGTAAGGAAAGCATCAGATATCTTTTGTTTAATATTCGGTTCTTCATATTCAGGTAAATCAAAATTTTGGAAAAATTTTATTATTTATCAAGCGGTAAACTGCTGCATTCTTCGAGTGTTTTTTTGTCGGTACTGTATACATACCAGGTCATGCCGATAAAAAATCCTACAAATATTATCAGACCAATCAGGGGAAAGATGCTTATCCCGGTTATACTATTCAGATAGTTTACAAATTTCATATCTTATCTATTTTATTATAGTTCATTATAATTTGTATTTGAACTGCTGTTATTTTTCAAATAAACTTTTTTCTTTTACCAGTAGCCTTTGAATTTTTTCAACATTTTAAATACCTAATCAATAAATCATGCTTATTTTATTACCACCTCTGGCTTGCTGGATTTAATATCCGTTCCAAGCCTTTGCAGGTAAGCAATCAATGCAATAATTTCCTTATCCGGAGCTGTTTTTATCTTATTCTTTCTCAGATCTTCTGTAATCTCCAAAGCCTGTTTTTTCAAATCAGCCACCGCCTTTTTATCATACCCTTCCTCATAAGGTACTCCCATGGTTTGCATAGCTCTGATTTTGGCAGGTGTGTACGTAAGGTCGAGGTCGTCATCCAGCAGCCATGGATAATTTGGCATCAAACTTCCGGGGCTCATGAGTGTAGTTTGTAGCATGTGGTTGTAATGCCAGCTATTGGGATACTTGCCCCCTACTCTATGCAGATCGGGACCAGTACGTTTACTTCCCCACTGGAAGGGATGATCATAAATAAATTCACCGGCCTTACTATATTCTCCATAGCGGGCAACTTCATCGCGGAAGGGGCGTACCATCTGTGAGTGACACGTATAGCAACCTTCTCTTATATATATATCCCGTCCTTCTAACTCCAATGGGGTATAAGGTTTCACCGCCGCAATGGTGGGGATATTCGTTTTTATTAAAAAGGTTGGAATCATCTCAATCAACCCACCAATAGCAACCACCACAAGGCTTATAACAAGCATTTGAACCGGGCGTCTTTCTATCCATGAGTGCCAGAAATTGTGACCTGCTTTGGGGGTATAAATTTTGGTTAATGCGGGAGCCTCTGCCCACTCTGTAGGTACAAACTTTCCACGCTTGATGGTCTTCCATACATTGTACACCAGCATGAACATTCCTGTGATGTAAAAAGTGCCGCCAATACCGCGCAAAATATACATGGGCCGGATATTGGTTACCGTTTGTAAAAACTGATATTTCAATGTTCCTTCCGGAGTAAATTCCTTCCACATCAAAGCCTGTGTAAAGCCTGCCCAGTACATTGGGATGGCATATAAAATAATTCCAAGGGTGGCAATCCAAAAGTGATTGGCCATTAATTTTTTACTGTAAATGGGCGTATTGAATAATCTTGGAATGAGGAAGTAAATGACTCCGAAGGTCAAAAATCCATTCCATCCCAAGGCACCTACATGCACGTGGGCTACTGTCCAGTCAGTAAAGTGTGAGATAGCATTTACACTTTTCAAACTGAGCATTGGACCTTCGAAAGTACTCATGCCATAACTGGTAAGTGCCACTACAAAAAACTTAAGAATCGGATCTTCCCGTACTTTATCCCAGGCACCCCTCAGCGTCATCAAACCATTGAGCATACCTGCCCAGGAAGGGAAGATAAGCATGATACTAAAAACAGTACCCAGCGACTGTGCCCAATCGGGAAGAGAACTGTACAATAAGTGATGCGGTCCCGCCCAGATGTATAAAAAGATCAATGCCCAAAAGTGAATGATGCTCCAACGATAACTGTACACTGGTCGGTTAGCGGCCTTTGGCACAAAATAATACATTACCCCAAGATATGGAGTGGTAAGAAAAAAGGCTACAGCGTTGTGTCCATACCACCACTGCACCAGCGCATCCTGTACACCTGCATACCAGCTATAGCTTTTAAGAAAATGGACAGGTATTTCGAAGGAATTTACAATATGCAACATAGCCACAGTTACCCAGGTAGCTATCCAGAACCAGATAGCCACATACATGTGCCGCTCCCGACGCTTTACAATGGTCATCAGCATATTCCAGCCAAATACTACCCATATTAAAGTTATAGCAATATCTATAGGCCATTCCAGTTCTGCATATTCTTTACCAGTGGTATGGCCGGTAATGAGTGTAACAGCGGCTGCAACTATAATTATTTGCCAGCCCCAAAAATGGATCCAACCTAACCGGGCGCTATACATTGAGGTTTTTAATAAACGTGGAAGCGCATAATAAACACTCATAAAAATACCATTACCCACAAAAGCGAAAATGACCGCATTGGTATGTACCGGTCTTACCCTACCAAAGGTAGTATAGGCAAAATCGAAATTGAGTGCGGGAAATGCCATCTGGAAAGCTATAAGAAGGCCTAACAGCATCCCTACTGTCCCCCATACAATCGTGGCAATTAAAAACGCCTTCGGGTGTCGGTTGTCGTAATGAAACTTTTCTAACGGTAACTGCATACGGAATTGGAATTATGAATTTTTATCAACTGTTTTATCATCAAAAAGCATACGAACCGGGGGGCCGTATTCATCGTCAAACTGCCCGTTTTTCACACTAACCAGAAAAGCAATCAGGAAGCCTCCGGCCACCAACATACTGGCAATCAAAAGAATAATTATAACAGACATACCTATTTATATTTAAAAATACAATGAGCAAAAATATCCGTTAGAAGGGGCTTACACACTGATGATACTCACATGCAAACATGATAATTATCATGTTTTTGTGTTGTGCACAGCCTAATTCTTATTGAATCGGAAGATTTTGTTACGTCCCCTTAAAAGAGTTCCCCAATAAGAAAGAAGATTTTAACTGCACCCCAAGCCAGGTAATTAAAATAATACTGATACTGCTGGATGGCATTAAAATAGCAGCCACCAGCGGGGTAAGACTACCTGTAGCAGCAAACGTCAAACCGATAATATTGTACAAAATTGAAATAATAAAAGAGAAAAGAATCACTCTTCTGCCGCTGATAGCCATCAACAGATAGGCATTTAACCTTTGTAGTTTTGATGCTTCTAAGATTCCATCACACGCAGGTGAAAAATTATTGACCTGATCGGTTACGGCTATACCCACATCGCTTTGGGAAAGCGCTGCCGCATCGTTCAGGCCATCGCCAATCATCAATACTTTGGCGCCCTTAAGTTGCAAGGCTTTAATATAGGCAAGCTTATCATGAGGAGATTGATTAAAAAGGAGATCTGTATCTGAACCAAGCATACGTTGAAGCGTTTCCTTCTCCGAGTCATTGTCCCCGCTTACCACGGCAAGCCGATACCGCTTGGAAAGGCTTTTTAATGATTGAATAACCCCTTCGCGGTAATGGTTTCGCAATATAAAAAAACCTTCTTTTTGATTCTCGATTTTATAAGCAACAATTGAACCTTTTGCCGAATGTGGCACCCTACCCCATACAAAATCCGGACTACCCATTTTTATAAAGGTGTCATGTATCCATGCTTCAATTCCCTTACCCGCAGTTTCCTTGAAGTTATCCAGTGGATCGCAAGCTCCATCCAACCATTCTCCAACCGCCCGGCTCAAAGGGTGATTGCTTTGTAAAGCCACCTTACTAAGCAATAACCTGTCCAACTCTGTAAGCGGGTCTCCTACATGGCTGATATCGAAAGTGTTATTATTGGTTATGGTTCCCGTTTTATCAAATACAATATGAGTAACCGGGAGCAATTTTTCAAGAATACTGAAATCGCGGAGAAAGAATTGTGCCCGATCAAATGCACGAACCACATGCCCATTGGTAAAAGTAGCAGAAAGCAATAAGGCACAGGGACAAGCAACTATCAACATGGCTGTTACTACCGGCCACATTTTGGCAGCATCAACAAACCACCAATAAATAGCTGCTGAGGCCGTCAGTGCAAAAAGAATAGCAGTAAAATAACGAGCCAATGGATGTAAAAAAGAATCCCGATGTTCTGTATCCTTCCCTTTGGAGGACTGATTCCACAAACGGGTCAGATAACTTTGCGAAACATCTTTTACCAGCAGTAATTCAATTTTACCCCCAACCTGCCGGCCACCTGCGTATATAAGTTCACTGATGGATTTGGGAACCGGCACACTTTCCCCGGTCACAAAACTGTAATCAATATCCGCATCACCCCGAAGCAGCATACCATCAGCCGGAATAATTTCCTGTGCGTGGATTGCCACCCGATCGCCTGCCTTTAGATCAGGTAAGGCGGCGGGCAATTCTTTTCCATCCACTATTTTATGAACAGCAATAGGAAAGTAGCTTGTATAATCCCGGTCGAATGTGAGCGATTGTTGCGTTCGATCCTGAAGGATCCGGCCAATCAACATAAAAAATACTATACCGGCCATACTATCAAAATAACCAGGGCCTGTTTGCGTAATAATTTCATAAACACTCCGAGTAAAACATATAAATATGGCCAGTGCTATGGGAGCATCTATATTTAGAAAACCCGACCGAAGCCCCTTCCAGCCTTGTATAAAAAATTCTTGTGCACTAAAAAAGAAAACAGGCAATGCTAATAAAAGATTCAGGTAGCGAAACCACGGCGTCAATTGCACCTGTTCGGGGTTATCCACCACAGATAAATATTCCGGAAAACTCAACAACATGATATTCCCCAAACAAAATCCCGCTACTCCCAATCGATAAATACGCTGTTTATTATAATATTTTTTAGGCTTCTTATTGAGGTTATTCAAACTGATATAAGGCTCATAGCCAATACTGGTAAGCAATTCGGCCACTTGCTTAAGAGAAATTACCTTTTCATCAAATTGAAGTGTCACCTCTTTGTGTGCAAAATCAACACGGCTGCTTGAAATCCCTTTATGCATCTGATGCAAGTTCTCCAAAAGCCACAAACAACTGCTGCAATGCACCTGTGGCAGGTAAAAACACACCTGTACAAATTGTCCGTTTCGATACCTTATCAATGATTCAGCAAGTTTGCCATCTTCTAAAAATGCGAACTTTTCTGGACGAACCATATTAAGCTGATTCTTGCCCGGTGCTTCATTAAGTTGGTAGTAAGTACATAGGCCGTTTTGATTCAGGATATCATAAACAGTTTTACATCCAGTACAGCAAAAGTATTTTTCATCATAAAAGAGACCTTCTTTCCATCCAGCTTCACCACAATGGAAACAGGTCGTTGCTTTTTCAGTATTTACAGGCATCATAAAAAGCTAAGAGGAGGATGAGGTTTTACAATTGCCACTGCAAAGCTGATTGAAAAGATTTTCAACCTTTGGGAGCAGAATATTTTCTTTAAGATAAATCACCTGCATCACTTGCTGTTCCAGTGAATGTAATTCTTCACATATCAACTTGAAGTCCTGCGACCAATCGGGTTGAGCCAAATAGCTATTTAGCATATGCCGCAACCTTTCGTGCAGGGTCATAATCTTTTTATGCATTTTCTGAATCATCTCAGTAGGCAGCTTTCTGCCTTTACAGGCTTTAGACCCATCATCGCGTATCAAAGGGAATATGATCAATCTGTCATTACGGATCATTTGATTTACTTCATCACAGATTCTGTAATAAATGACAGCAATTAATTCTACTTTTTCCGCTTCATGAGTATCATTTTGTAAATCCTGCAAGTTATTTCTTATTGAATCCATAAGAGACTCAATCTGTTGATATTGTTTGTTTTCAATATAAGTACATAATTTAGCAGCAGTAAGCTCACTAAATTCAATCAGGTGTGGTGCAGCCATAATTATCATTTTTCTAAGCGAAGCTACCTGCTATAAACAAGCTGATAAATGACGGTACTCAATGCAAAACATGATTTATATCATAAAATAATAGCTTGCAAAAGCTTTTGCAAAGGCAAGGTTAGGTTCGTATAAAAAGATATCCTCTTTTATATATACCTTTTTACTTTATTGGCAATTTCATTGATCTGCACAAAACAGGCCGTTAGGACACCTTCATCCTTATATTCAAAAAAAATAACCACGCCTATAGCGTGGTTAGAACATATTTTAAAGTAAAATTATTGGCTTAGTAATCATTCAAATTGGCTATTCGAACCAATAAGCGATGGTTTACTATTTTTATTTTTTTTCCTGATAATTCAATTACACCTTCTTTGTTGAGTTCACTCAGCAGACGGATGGCAGTTTCTGTAGCTGTACCTACGAGGTTGGCAATTTCTTCCCTTGATAATTGTACGTCAAGAAATTCAGATTCTTCCTGTGTGCCATAGGTTTCCTTTAAAAAAAGCAAGGTTTCGGCCAATCTTTCTCTTACTGGTTTCTGGGCAAGGTGGGTCAATTTAATTTCCGCTTCCCTTAACTGGGTACTGAGCAACTTCATTACTTCCCCACTAAGAGGCCTGTCTTCTTTTAGCACAGAAAGAAATACATCTTTGGGTACGAAGCAAACCTGTGAATCCTCGAGGGCAATGGCGGTAGCATTATACCTTTCGCTGGCAAGAATACTTCGATAACCAAGTACATCCCCATCTTTTGCAAGGCGCACGATTTGCTCTTTGCCCTCATCGCCTACTATAGAAATCTTAATTTTTCCTTTGTTGACACAATAAACGCCGAATGGATGTCCGCCTTCATTGAATAAAACCTGACCTTTTTTGTAAATGGTACAAGTTTTACTATCGCTGATAACATCTAAATGTTCACCATGAGTGCAGCAAAAAATAGAATCATTGAGTTTGCCACAGTTTGAGCAATTAATATGGTCAAAAGTTTTGGAAGGAATAGACATAAATAATGGAGACTGTTATCCGTTTACGAAAATATTATGCGAATAATAAGAATAGGCTGATTCAAAGTTTAATTATTACACTAAGTTCTATAGATATTCATTAACAAGAACCTATTGTAGAGTATAAATTTATGATTCTTAAACAGAAAGAGTTCCACCAGCATCCTTAAAAGCTTCCCCTTTCAAAATTCAATCTGAAACTTTGCCTATTTCCAAACGAATGCAGGGTTTTTTAGCAGCAAGCCCTTAGGTTTGCCTAAAAGCAAAATTGTATGTTCCAAACCATTACTTGCCATAAAGATGCCGGAATTTGTATTATTACCATTAACCGGCCCGAAAAATTAAATGCGCTCAACAAAGAGGTAATAACAGAACTGTCCTCCTCCCTGGAAGAGGCCATTTATGACGTAAGTGTAAAATCTATTTTGATTACTGGTGCTGGTGAAAAAGCTTTTGTAGCCGGTGCTGATATTTCAGAATTTGCGTCGTTAGATAAGGATGGAGGCAAAATGCTCGCTCAAAAGGGACAAGAGTCCGTTTTTAACCGGATAGAAAATAGCCCGAAACCCATTATTGCAGCAGTGAATGGCTTTGCTTTTGGAGGTGGTTGCGAACTCGCCATGGCCTGTCATTTTAGAGTGGCCTCTACAAAAGCAAAATTTGGCCAACCCGAAGTGAACCTTGGGTTGATACCCGGATATGGTGGAACCCAAAGGCTAACCCAACTTGTAGGTAAGGGTAAAGCTATGGAGCTAATGATGACTGGTACCTTTATAGATGCCAATACTGCATTGCAATGGAGATTGGTAAATGAGGTGACTGAACCGGACGTTTTGATGGATAGATGCAAAGAAATATTGCAAGTGATACAAACCAAGGCCCCCCTTGCCATTTCGAAAGTAATTGAACTGACAAATATGGCGGCCGCAGGAAACCCTCGAGGATACGAAACTGAAATAGCAGCCTTTGGCGAACTGTTTGGAACCGAAGATAAAGTGGAGGGGGCCGAAGCCTTTCTGGAAAAAAGAAAACCAGTTTTTAAGGGCGCTTAATCGGACTTTATTTGCCGTTAGCCATTTTGCTGACTTTCAGTTTTCCCTTTTTGTAATTCATGGCATAAATAAGGCCTCCACGCAAGTGGGTTATAAACATTGGATTGCTGAATGATTCTTCTGTATGCCCCAAAGCGGTATAAAAAGAGCGTCCACCATCATAATTATGGTACCAGCTTACGGGATGAAAATCACCATTTCCACCCCCTGTGTAAGATTTTTCATCAACGGTTATTAAGATATTCATGGCTTCCCAATAATAATTTTTAAAATTATACCATTCATCAAAATGGCGCCATTGTGCGGGCAACCCTTTAGTAGCTATAAAATTGCTATCCAAAATTTTCAGTTCTGCCTCCTGCTGCTCGGGATGGCTTGCAAACTGAGCTCCTACCAATTTATTATACCACGGCCAGTCGTATTCTGTATCGGTAGCAGCATGAATCCCCACAAACCCACCTCCATTCCGGATAAAATTTTCAAAAACGCCTTGTTGAGTATTATTGAGTACATCCCCGGTAGTGCTTAGAAACACAATGGCCTTGTACCGGTTCAGGTTTCCCAGTTTAAAAACATTGGCGTCTTCTGTGGTATCCACCTGTATACCCATCGACTTCCCCATTTTCAATAAAGCCAATTTTCCCTGCTGAATACTGCTATGCCGAAAACCTTTGGTAGCACTAAAAACCAGGATAGATGGTTTCTTTTTGTTTTGGGCGGCAGTAAATAAACTCAAAAAAAGTGCTATAAAAATAATTGGGACTGTTTTCATATGTGGTGCCAAAATAGGCATTATAATGGAATAAATAAGAACAGGCTAATGAGGCCATATTTTTAACCCTATGTGGCAAAGCAAACGATATGGGTTGCTTATCTTCGCCACTTTATGAAAAAGGAACGTGTACTTACGGGAATCAGACCTACCGGGCTCATGCATATCGGGAATTATTTTGGAGCTACCCGCAATCTATTACAAATGCAAGATGACTTTGATTGTTTTGTTTTTGTAGCAGATTGGCACAGCCTTACCACACACCCCGATACAAAAGCCTTACAGGAGGGTGTACGCAGGGTAATTGCAGAAAATATCGCTTGTGGTTTAGATCCGGAAAAAGCAACGTTTTATGTACAAAGTGATATTCCCGAAATTGCAGAACTGTACCTATACCTGAATATGATGGCCTACAAGGGTGAATTGGAAAAGACCACCACTTTTAAAGATAAAGTAAGACAGCACCCTGACAATGTGAACGCCGGCTTACTGACCTACCCCGTTTTGCAGGCTGCTGACATCCTCATACACCGGGCAAAAAAAGTGCCTGTAGGTAAAGATCAGGAACAACACCTCGAAATGGCTCGCAATTTTGCTCAGCGTTTCAATTTTCGATATGGAAATAACAGTGAGATACTACCCGAACCGCAGGCTTTTAATTTTGGGAGTACCGGGCTGATAAAAATCCTGAGTCTTGATGGACAAGGGAAAATGAGTAAAAGCGAAAATGAAATGAACACGCTTTATCTGGCAGATGAGGATGCCCTGATTGAAAAGAAAATAAAAAAAGCAAAAACCGATCAGGGTCCTGAAAATCTGAATAGTGAAAAACCAGACTACATTCAGAACTTATTTACCCTGTTGTCTTTAGTAAGCTCCCCGGAAAATATAGATTTTTTTGAAAAGAAATATCAGGCTTCTTCCTCCGGGAATGTACAGATACGTTACGGAGATATGAAAAAACAACTTGCGGAAGATATGATTCGTTTTATAGCCCCTATTCGTGAAAAAGCCAACGAAATATTGCAGGATAGGGCTTATTTGGAAAACGTAATGCAGCAAGGGAAAGAAAAAGCAAGAGAAAGTGCATCAGAAACCTTGAAATTGGTACGGCAGGCCATTGGATTGCAATATGGATAATAGGTATGGACCATCCTATCTCATTAAAAAGCTGGCCTAAAAAAAGGGAATTTATTTTCATTTTGTATAATTTAAGATAAAGCAGGGCTATATTGCCCGCTATTCGATCAAACATCATCATTACCGATTCATAATTATGTCAGCAAACAAACCAAAGCATATTGCCATTGCAGGAAATATTGGTGCCGGAAAGACTACCCTCACAGAAATGCTCAGCAAGCATTACAAGTGGATTCCGCAATTTGAAAATGTAGATGAAAATCCCTACCTGTACGATTTTTATGAAGACATGCCCCGGTGGAGTTTTAACCTGCAGATTTTCTTTTTGAACAGTCGGCTGAATCAGTTGCTTGAAATACAGCGCGGTACCGAGACCATTGTTCAGGACCGTACTATTTATGAGGATGCGATGATATTTGCCCCCAACCTGCATGAAATGGGGTTGATGAACAAACGTGATTTTGATAACTACTACTCTTTTTTTGAAACGCTTAAGAGCATGGTAAAACCCCCGGATTTATTGATTTACCTCAAAGGGTCGGTACCAACACTCGTTGGACAAATTCAAAAACGGGGCCGGGAATATGAGGAAAACATAAGGCTGGACTACCTGAAAAAACTAAATGAGTTTTATAACAAATTTATAGACAATTACCAAGAGGGCAAATTGCTTATAGTAGATGTAGACAAAAATAAATTTGCTGAAAAAGAGGAAGATCTTGGAGATATCATCAACCGAATCGATAGTACCCTTTTCGGGTTGTTTTAATTTACCTGATTGTTATCACTTACTTCGGTATTGGTTTCTGTAGAAATCAATACCTTTTTTTTGTCTTGTTCCACAAAAAACCTTTTCTGAAATAACAAGATTACGATTAGCCCTACCGAAATACTTGCATCGGCAATATTGAATACCGGGCTGAAAAATTCAAAACGTTCTCCGCCCCAAAAAGGAAACCAGGTAGGGTAAGTTGTTTGAATAATCGGGAAATACAACATGTCCACCACTTTACCGTGGAGGAAACCTGCATAACCTCCTCCTTCTGGAAAAATGGCGGCAAAGTTACGAACGTAGGGGTCGCTATCCTCGAAAATCATACCATAAAAAAGTGAGTCGATCAGGTTGCCTACCGCACCGGCAAAAATGAGCGCCACACAAATTATAAACCCCTTGTGCTGCTTTTCCCGAATAATTTTGCCAATATAATATACGCCGAAAAAAACAGCAACTAATCTAAACAATGTCAATGCGATTTTTCCCCAACTACCGCTCTCTCCCAGCTTCCACCCCCACGCCATGCCCTCATTTTCAATAAAATGGAGCCGGAACCAATTGCCAAATACAGGGACATCTTCTCCAAGGTAAAAATGGGTTTTGATGTAAAACTTTACCAACTGATCCACTATTAAAATGACCAATATCAGTGCTATTACCGGAATCTTCTTCACTATTATGTTCTTTATTTTAGCTGCCAAAGATAAGGGGAGATACAATCGGTGAAACCGGAATTATCTTTTCTGCAACCTTCATTATCCTTGTAACTGCTTTTTAGAATTAATGTGTTCTTTAATATTCTCTCTGTTTTCGCTATGTGATTTTGCAGCCTTTATAAAATCTACAAAAAGAGGCGCCGGACTTTCCACGGTACTTTTCAGCTCGGGGTGAAACTGAACCCCAATAAAAAAAGGATGACCGGGTAATTCTATAATTTCTACCAACCCGGTTTCTGGATTAATCCCGCTCAATTGCATGCCTGCTTCTTTAAACTGATCAATATACTTGCTATTAAATTCCCAACGATGCCTATGCCTTTCGTGAATAGTTGTTTTGCCATAAATACGGTGCGCCAGACTTCCTTCGGTCAGTTCGCAGGGATAAGAACCCAAGCGCATGGTGCCTCCGAGTTTGGTAACCTTTTTCTGCTCTTCCATCATATCTATAACAGGATTCGTAGTATTGGCATCCATTTCAGTACTATGGGCATCTTTAATATTTAACACATTACGGGCAAATTCAATTACAGCCATTTGCATACCAAGGCAAATCCCAAAAAATGGCATACCGGTTTCCCGGGCATACTGAATGGCGACAATCTTACCTTCTATTCCCCGTAAACCAAAACCAGGAGCTACCAGCAGACCATCAAGATGACCTAGTTTTTCATAGGCATTGTCGTGGGTAATGTGCTCGCTGTGTACATTTTCTACATTTACTTTGCATTCATTTACACTGCCGGCATGTATAAAAGATTCAAGGATAGATTTATAGGCATCCTGTAGTTCTACATATTTCCCGATCAGTCCAAT
>JBBQXO010000142.1:0-12490 GCA_038209595.1 Chitinophagales bacterium | reverse complement strand
AATTCACCAAGACATACAATCTGATCGTAATAATAATCATAGTTGCGTACAGGTTTATCGTAGAGCATCCATTCTGCTTCGGTACAAATATCGTTGAACTGTGTCTGGAATGCATGGTGTTGTTTTACCAGCAAATATTTGGACAGGTTAATATGTTGTTTTTTTATTTGCTCAAAAATAGCAAGGGCTTCGTTTGTTTTTTCTTCAAAAAAATGACGGGCGACGGTTTCTAATGCATTGGTTGTTTTTCCCATTGCACTTACCACAATCAGCAAGGGGCGGGAATTTTCAGCCTTGGTAATGTCTACTACTCCTTTTATCCTTGCGAAAGTACTGATGCTTGCTCCTCCAAATTTAAAAACCTTCATATTTTACTTTCCTTAATTTTTTATTAGTTATTGGCTAAGCCTTTCATTTGGTATTTTGTTTGCTCATAGTCTTTTATACTACCGATATTACCTGATGGTCTTTTTCGTGAAAAAGTAGTATAGTGTTCGATAGCTTGATTTCCTATATTTTTCCATGAGCCATTGGGTAGGTATGCCTTTTGCTATGAAATCTTTGGTTATAGATAATACAATACCATGAATTATTCTTGATTAACCACTAATTTGCCTCTACAATGTGCAAACATAGCCCTGCTTTTACGAATCTCCTAACACCGATTACTTCATTTCTGCTTACTTTGCGCCTTTCTTCGTTACAACCAACGGGATTATTATGCGAAAGATCAGAAAGTTGATTACTCTGGATGAGTTTACCATACAGGATTTGCGGAATTTTCCGCAGGCAACCGGTGAATTGAGCGGATTATTGCGCGCTATTGGACTGGCTTCTAAAAGAATCAATGTAGAGGTGAACCGGGCAGGATTGGCCGATATTCTTGGCGCAATGGATAAGGAAAATGTGCAGGGCGAAACCGTTCAAAAACTCGACGAATTTGCCAATAATGCCTTGATCGATATGCTAAACCACACCATTTATTGTGCCGGTGTTGGCAGTGAGGAAAATGAAGATATCGTAATTTTTGACGATCAGATCAGCAACAACAGCAAGTATGTACTGCTGATGGATCCGCTTGATGGGAGTGGGAATATTGATGTAAATGTAAGTATTGGTACGATTTTCAGTATTTATAAGAGATTGTCTCCACTGGGAGTACCTGCTGAAAAACGTGATTTTTTACAGGCAGGTAAAATGATTGTTGCTGCAGGCTATGTAATTTACGGAAGCAGCACCATGCTGGTTTACGGAACCCGCCGGGGGGTAAACGGTTTTACGCTTGATCCCTCACTGGGTGAATTTTGCCTCAGTCATCCCGATATTAAATGTCCGCCAACAGGAAAATTCTACAGTGCCAACTATGGTAATTTTTCCGAATACCGCGAGGCGGTGCAGAAATACTTAAAAGTTTGTGAAACCAAGACCGCAGAAGAAGGAGGACCCTATACGGAACGTTACATTGGCAGTATGGTAGCTGATGTGCATCGTAATCTTATAAAAGGAGGAATATTTATGTACCCGGGTACAAAAATTAAACCCAAAGGAAAACTAAGACTGATGTATGAGTGTAATCCAATGGCGTTTATTGTAGTGCTTGCCGGTGGTAAAGCAACCGATGGAAATATTGATATCCTCGATATTTTACCAGAAGAACTGCACCAAAGAAGCCCCATGTTTATCGGTAGCAGCGATATGATGGCCGAATTTGAAACCCATCTTCAAAATGAAATCAAGTAAATTTTTTTATCCATTCCATAAAACAAATCGCAAAAGTATATGCAGCGTATTTCCATTTTTCTGCTCTTATTGATCGCAGGTGGTGCCGTAATGGCCCAAACAAAAACAACAACTAAGCCTCCTGTAAAGCCTGTTGCCAAACCGGCAGCAGCGAAAAAAGTGGCGCCCAAGCCTGCCACCTTTACTCTTAAAACAAGTTTAGACAGTTTAAGCTATGCCATCGGGGTGCTTGATGCTGGATTCTTTAAACAACAAGGTATTGAAAAGCTCAATTATGAGGCGCTGAAGCAGGCCTTTAAAGATGTAATTGACAGTGGCAGAACCCCATTAATTGAACCAAGTGTAGCAGATCAGGTACTCAGGCAAAAATTGCAGGAAGCAGGTCGTAAAAAAATTCAACCTGATATTGATGAAGGGGAAAAGTTTTTAGCCGAAAACGGAAAGCGTTCAGAAGTGAAAACCACCGAATCGGGTTTGCAGTACGAAATAGTAACGCTTGGCACAGGTGCTATGCCTAAAGATACCAATACGGTAAAAGTACATTATGTAGGAACTTTGCTTGGGGGTAAAAAATTTGACAGTAGCCGCGACCGGGGCGAACCCATTGAGTTTCCCTTGAGCGGCGTGATCCGCGGATGGACCGAAGGCGTACAATTGATGACGGTAGGTTCTACTTTTAAATTTTATATTCCGTATGCCCTTGGATATGGATTGCAAGGTTCTCCGCCTGTAATTCCCGGAGGGAGTCTGCTGATTTTTGAAATTGAATTAATAGATATTGTGAAATAAATGGGGGGGCTTAACGGCCCCTTTCTTTTTTGTTGCCTTTATGAGCCAAATCATAAATATATTAAAATGACAGATTTAAGATATCCTATCGGACAGTATGAGCCGATTCCTTTCAATGAAGATTCGAAGCGACAGTGGCTCGCGGATATAGCTCAATTACCCAATATGGTGGAAGCCTCTATTGAAAACCTCGATGCCCCACAACTGGATACGCCTTATCGGGATGGCGGGTGGACGGTGGCTCAGGTAGTGCACCATCTGTCGGATAGCCATATCAATTTTTTTTGCCGGGCAAAACTAACCTTGACCGAAATTAATCCTTTGATAAAAGTTTACGATGAGGTAGCCTGGATCAATCAGGCCGATGCGGAAAACCTGCCGGTAAATAATGCTACGACTTTGCTCCATGCTTTGCATCAGCGTATATACCTGCTGTTTAAACTGGCAGGTACCGAAGATTGGGAGCGCACATACACCCACTCCGAAAGCGGTGAACATACCCTTTGGTATTTGCTGGGAATGTATGCATGGCATGGCCGCCATCATGTAGCGCATATCAATAGCCTGCGGGAAAGAATGGGTTGGAGATAGTCTTTATTTTTCCTTTTTTTCATTTCAAAGAAATACACAATATGAAAGAGCCATTAAAACCCTGGAAGCAGCTTAGTACAGAATACCTGCATCGGGAGAACTGGTTTAGTCTTCGCCGTGACCGCGTACTAAAAGGGGGCGGTGGCGAAATGTATCCTTACTATGTACTGGAATATAGCACTTGGGCCAGTATTTTTTCTGTGACCTCTTCGGGCAAAATCATTATGATGAAACAATATCGCTATGGTCTTGGCGAGTTCAGCCTTGAGCTGCCCGGTGGCATTATGGATCCTCACGAAACCGAGGTATTGGTAGCGGCCAAACGCGAACTGCGGGAAGAAACAGGCTATACCTGTGGAGAAATCCGTGAAATAGCCAAGGTAGCTCCCAATCCTGCTACTTCTAATAATTACATGCATGTTTTCTTTGCCACGGGTTGCGAACAAACCCACGTACAGGATTTTGACCCTCATGAGGAACTGGAACTGATTTTTATGGAAGTGGCGGAAGTGAAAGCCCTTTTACGGGAAAATAAAATCATACAATCGCTGCATGTAAGTGCTTTGTTTTATGGTTTGATGGCTATGGGTGAATTGAAGATTTGAGGGATAAGTGGTTGTATAAAATTAAAATGATAAAACGTTTTTTTTACATACTTAACGTACAATTATTAAAGTTTTATTTTTCGTTTTAAAACCTTAATCACATAATTTAAGGCTAAGTTCAATTTTTGGGGCTAAATTTTGGTTTCTGGAGTTTTTAAGTTCGTACCAAATGTTTTTTTGATATGCATAAACATAGCCAATACCAATTACGTTTTCTGCATATATAGCTTTAATGGACGATCCATAATTTTTCATAATGGTATCTGCCGAACTGCCATCATTATGAATAATCTTTGTTTTATGGGCGTGTACATATTGTTCACCTTCATAAAAAAAATCAATAACAACAACTATCCCATTTTCGGGAAGCCGCAACCGTTCTTCGCTTATATCAATTATAACATTTTTAGATGTAGGATACACCACAAGATCTTTAAATAGAAACGAAGTGCCCGGCAAATTGGTATTTTTATCATATTGATGCAGCCTGATTTTAAAGGGTGCTCCTTTATTGCTTTTTGGTACACCTAGTGTACTAAGTGAAAAGGTTATTGTTGAAATAATTGCTTTTGCATGCGCTTCATTGGGAATAAATGCGGCCCAGGTGGCTAATGCTTTTTCATTGCTGCCAAGGCTCCAGCCTGACTTATTCTTTTTGAAATTGACTAGTTTACCTTTTTTGTTTCCCTTGCAAGGCAGTACTTCCACAAGCTGCAACATATCGGGAACAGGTTCCATATTCAAGGTAATCCCAACTTTCGGTTTCACCAACCGTAAGGGTAAATACCCCGTATAGGAAATCAAAATGCTATCACCTACCTTGCTATTGGCTTCGGTAAAAGTAAACACTCCATTCTCCGATCCAACCTGTGCCCACTGTGCCCTTAGATTTTGGATGGTGGCAAAGGGTAGGGGTTCTTTGGTATTGGCTGCTATTATCGTGATCGTTTGTGCATTTGCAGCCATTACATTTTGAATAAATAAAACAAATAACAGTCGGGTGATGAGCATTTGCAGACTTTTTATAATGGAAGCAAATTAAACTTTAATTATAAAAAGTCTGATTCATCTGATTTTTGGTTTTTGGAAACATTTTGAATTCTTTACATAAACTTCCCCGTCCAACTCTTCTTACATTTTTTCAAACCATCCGGCGGGCCTTCGTACACCAACTCTCCGCCGCCATCACCCGCTTCGGGGCCAAGGTCTATCACCCAGTCGGCATGGCGGATCACATCAGTATTGTGCTCTATCACCCAAATGCTATGCCCCTGATCAATCAGTGCATTGAAGGCATTCAGCAATTTTTGTATATCGTGAAAATGCAAGCCTGTGGTGGGTTCATCAAAAATGAACAGGATTTGTCCTGCAGTTTTACCCTTACCTAAAAAAGAGGCGAGCTTTACCCGTTGTGCTTCTCCGCCACTCAAGGTATCGCTGCTTTGTCCAAGTTTTACATAACCCAGTCCCACATCGCTCAATGGCTGCAATGCCAGAGCAATAGCCTGCGATGTTTTGTTCTTTTTTTCTTTGGCAAAAAATTCGATGGCGTCCTCCACGCTCATGTTCAGCAGATCGTAAATGCTTTTTTCCTGGAAAGTTACTTCGAGTACCTCATCCTTAAACCGTTTGCCCTTGCAAACTTCGCAGGTCAGGTGCACATCGGCAAGAAACTGCATTTCTACCACTTGTGCGCCTTCACCTTTACAGGCATCACATCGGCCGCCATCCACATTAAAACTGAAATGCCTTGGCTGGAATCCCCGGATTTTGCTAAGTGGTTGATCAGCATATAGATCCCGTATGGCATCATAAGCTTTGATATAAGTAACCGGGTTGCTGCGGCTGCTTTTACCAATGGGGTTCTGATCCACCATTTCTATTTGTACAATGTCCTCAATATTGCCTTCCAGCGTTTTATGAAGTCCCACTTTATCAGCAAATTCGCCTTTTATTTTGCGCAGCGCCGGATAAATCACCTGTTTTACCAGTGTAGTTTTACCGCTACCACTTACTCCGCTTATCACTGTCAGGCATTCCAGTGGAAATCGTACATCAATATCTTTCAGGTTGTTTTGCCGGGCGCCTTTTACCGTAATATGTTTTTTCCCAATTTTGGCAACCGGTTTGCGGGTGATGGTCATTTTACCTGATAAATATTGAGAAGTAAGGCTTTCCGGTACTTTCATAATATCCTCATAAGTGCCCGCCGCCACTACTTCGCCTCCGCGGTGGCTTGCCAAGGGTCCCATATCTATAATATGATCAGCTTCCCGCATCATCATTTCGTCGTGTTCTACCACCACTACCGTATTACCAAGATCACGCAGGTTTTTCAATACGGTTATCAATCGCTCGGTATCGCGGCTATGCAAACCAATCGATGGTTCATCCAATATATAGAGTGAATTAGTAAGGTTGCTTCCCAGCGAACGGGTCAGTTGAATCCGTTGGCTTTCGCCGCCACTCAAGCTGTTGGCCAACCGGTCAAGGGTCAGGTAGCCTAGTCCTACATCCATCATGGTTTGCAACCTTGTCTCCATTTCAATCAGCAGTCTTTTGGCAATTTTTTGCTCAAAATCTTCGAGTTGAAGTGTGTTAAACCATTGTTGCAAGTATTTGATAGGCATTTCGCAGAGTTCACCAATATGTTTGCCATCAATTTTTACATAGAGTGCATCCTTTCGCAAACGGTAGCCATCACATTCGGTACAAGGAGTCCTGCCACGATACCGGCTTAATAATACACGGTATTGCACTTTGTACAAGTTCTGTTCTACTTCTTTAAAAAAAGCATTCAGTCCGTCAAAATATTCGTTGCCTTTCCAAAGCAGGTTGTACTCTGGTTTGGTGAGTTCGTATATTGGTTTATGAATGGGGAATTTGAATTTGGGAGCAGCACGCACTAAGGCTTTATTCCATTCACTTAACTTTTCGCCTCTCCAGGGAGCAATGGCTCCTTCATATACACTGAGTCTGTTATCAGGTATCACTAGGTTGCGGTCCACTCCCAATACTTGCCCAAACCCTTCACAAGTAGGGCAGGCGCCAAAGGGATTGTTGAAAGAAAATAGGTTGGGAACCGGCTCCTCAAAATTCATCCCATCGAGCTCGAACCGGTTACTGAAAGGAAGCATTTTATTGCTGTTAATTTCCAGCATGCAGGAACCTTCTCCCTCAAAAAACGCGGTATCTATCGAATCTGAAATCCGATGAATATCATCTTCTTCAAAAGCACGAATTACCAACCGGTCTATCATTACGTAGGATTCGGTTCCTTTTTTTAGTTCCTTTTCAAAATTTTTCAATCCATCCTTTTCTTCCAGAATATCTTCAATGCGCAAGGTTTGTTGTGCGGCATAGATCCGGGTAAATCCTTTTTGAAGCAGAATATTCAACTCTTCGCCGGTATTTCTTCGGGCATGTTGCTTAAAAGGAACAAGTAAAAGCAGTTTGTCGCCTTCTTTTGATTCGAGTATGGCATTCACTACATCCTTTACATCATCTTTTTTCACCTGACGGCCACTAATGGGAGAAATGGTGCGACCAATCCGTGCAAACAGCAAGCGCATGTAGTCGTACATCTCTGTCATACTTCCTACCGTACTTCTTGGGGTACGGGTGGTCACTTTTTGCTCAATGGCAATGGCGGGACAGAGTCCTTTTATGTAGTCCACATCTGGTTTGTTCATGCGTTGCATAAACTGCCTTGCATAGGCACTCAGGCTTTCGGCATATCTTCTTTGTCCTTCGGCAAATAGGGTATCAATGGTGAGGCTTGATTTACCTGAACCGCTTACTCCGGTAACCACGATGAATTGATGATGCGGGATATCCACATCGATGTTTTTGAGGTTATGGGTACGGGCTCCTTTAATCTGTATGAATTGCCCCCCTTTTGCTTTGGTAGGAACTGTGTCTGCTTTATTCTTTTTTGTAATTGTGCTTGTTTTTGACATAATATAGTTATGCGAAATAAATCAATTTCTTTCTGCTATGCATATTTAACAAGTAAGCAGGCTGATGGGTTGAAAAAAAAGCCATCTTCTGGAACTTTTTTTTGCATTTGGTTTATTTTTTGTGCTAAATATGGAATCCCAATAAGAAAATAATTACATGGCTTATAAAAATCTGTCGAATAAATATTGATATATAATCGCAAAATGTTAATTTTTATAATTTTATGAAACTGTGTTGCAATAAAAAATTAATATTTTTCCATTTTTGAGAAATTTTTTTCAGAAAAATAAGTTTTGATACTATATTACTATATTTTTGTCCAATAGAGTTTAATATGATAAAGGGTTTCAGCTTATTTTAAATAAAAAGTGACGCCTTTCACATAATTTCAAATTTATTAGTTATTATTTTGATTTTTCACCTTCAAATAGTCTAAAAATGAAGAATTCCTACGCACATTTTACCGATAACGAGTTGATCAGAGCCTTCCAAGATGGAGATTTGTTGGCCATGGAAAATTTGATCACGCGTTATAAAGATCGGATTTTCACCTCCATTCTTTTTTTGGTAAAAGACAAGTATCTGGCTGAGGATTTGTTTCAGGAAGTATTTATTAAGATTATTGATACGGTTCGTCATGGACGATATAATGAGGAAGGCAAGTTTGTAAGCTGGGCCTTACGGATTGCACACAATCTTTGTGTAGATCATTTCAGAAAAGTAAAGCGTACTCCTAATATCCGTACTATAGATGGTCATGATGTAATGGAGTGGATGCAATCAAAGGATGACAATCCTGAACAAAAATTGACTAAGTATCAAAGCCACGACCGGGTTAGAAGGATGCTCGATTTGTTGCCTGAGGAGCAAAGAGAAGTGATTGTACTGCGTCACTACGGTAACCTTAGTTTCAAGGAAATTGCAGGATTAACCAATACCAGCATCAATACAGCTTTGGGACGCATGCGTTACGGATTGATTAATCTCCGAAAAATAATGGTGGAAAAGCATATCACGCTTTAAAAATCTTGTAAAGGATAAAAGAAATCTGATCGCTTTTTAGTGATCTTTTTTTTGTTTTTTTTATTGAGAAAACCGGATAGTTTGGTATTCGTTTGTTGTGCGGCATAAATCCGGGTAAATCCTTATTGAGGAAGAATATTCAATTCTTCGCAGGTATTTCTTATAGCTTGCCGTTTAAAAGGAAAAAGTATAAGAAATTTATCTCCTTTTGTATTGTAGATTCAAATATGGCATTTACTCCTTCTTTTACCTCATATTTTTGCCTCCCTTTCACTTATTGGGGAAATGAAAAGGCCAACCCGGGCAAAAACAGGTGTAGGTACCCTTACATTTCATTTATACAATAAAAGGTTCTTCCTTGCTTACAGGAGATTAATTTTTAATCAATTGAAACAGTTTGGACAAGGCTCTTGAAATAGTCATAATTTGTTTTATTTATGTGCTATCTAAGAAGTTTTCAGGTATAGCACCAAGACTCCAAACATATCCTCGCTTACCTTATGGAAAAGGCGCATCAATGGTCAGGCATTGCTTGCCTCAGCCGTCCATTCCGATTACTGCAAAAAGCTTCGGATGAATATTATACAACTCTATGTTTTCGGGTTCACTGGAGCGGCCATCTTTAATTTGAAAAGACTGTCCACTTTTTGGTTTTTCAGATTTTGTTTCTTCTTTTTCCGGTTTGTGGTTGCAGTTGCTCATGGCACAATATTGAGCTTAGATTAAATTTTTTTTTCGCAAATGTTTATTTGAGCTAAAAATGGGAACCCCAAAAAGAAATTCAGCGAACGGATTTTAAAATTCAACTAGTTTATGTTTAATTATAAACTTATATATATCCATTTAACTGAACAATATTAATAATATGAAATTATGTTGCATAAAAAAATAAGATAATTTCTAATTTTGGGAAATAAAATTAAATAAAAGTAGTTTTAACATTGTTATATCGTAACTTTGATAAATGAAAATCAATCTGACAAAGGGTTTTATTTTAATTAATATAAAAGTGACGCCTGTCAGGTAATTTAAATTTTAATAGTTATACCTTTGATTTTTCATCTTCAAATAATTTAAAAATGAAGAGTTGCTACACACATTTTACCGATAACGAGTTGATCAGTGCCTTTCAGGATGGAGATTTGTTGGCCATGGAAAATTTGATCACGCGTTATAAGGATCGGATTTTCACCTCCATTCTTTTTTTGGTAAAAGACAAGTATCTGGCTGAGGATTTGTTTCAGGAAGTATTTATTAAGATTATTGATACGGTTCGTCAAGGACGATATAATGAGGAAGGCAAGTTTGTAAGCTGGGCATTACGGATTGCACACAATCTTTGTGTAGATCATTTCAGAAAAGTAAAGCGTACTCCTAATATCCGTACTACAGATGGTCATGATGTAATGGAGTGGATGCAATCAAAGGATGATAATCCTGAACAAAAATTGACTAAGTATCAAAGTCACGACAAAGTTCGCAGGATGCTCGATTTGTTGCCTGAAGAGCAAAGAGAAGTAATTGTACTGCGTCATTATGGTAACCTTAGTTTCAAAGAGATTGCAGGATTGACCAATACAAGCATCAATACCGCTTTGGGACGCATGCGTTACGGATTGATTAATCTCCGGAAAATAATGGTTGAAAAACACATCACACTTTAAATATCTTTTATAAACTCACGTAAAAAGATCGCTAATTAGCGATCTTTTTTTTGCGCAAATCCGTTTAAGTAAATCTGCAAGTTCTCCTGCCACTTTTATACGGCACATTTTCGGGTAAATGCTTTGTTTGTTGGTTATCGAATTCGTCGCCGGTATTGCGCCGGCCAAACTTCCTGAAAGGAAGGGGTGAAATCAATTTACCTTATTTTTTGGTTTGAGGATTACATTTTCCCATTTTTTCCCAATACTCTGTTTATCCGCTTATCTCTTATAGGGGAGGGGTTACGGCTAATCAAGAAAAAAGAAAACGTATGTTATCGTTCATGTCTGTCATGCGTTCTAAGGTGCAATTACGGGCACGAATGCTTGTTTTTTGTACCATCTTTATTTACCATTGCTTAGTCCCTTGGCGCATTCTTTATCTGGCTTATTCTTGCACTGCCATACAATAGGCTTATGGCTGTAAAGTTCTTTTAAAACCCCTCAATAAGGTCTTTGTAATTACAAATCATCGGAATAGAGGCGAAACGCAATGCGTCTCTATTGTAAATGAGGATTTTTGCGATTGACATATCGACTTATCGGGGGTTTTTGAGATGCTTTATATGTATTTCTTCTCTTACCAAAAGGACCATGGATGGTCAGGTTTTCCTGGTCTTTGCTATTCTTCTAAGTTGCTGCAATAAACTTGGGATCTATAAAATTTTCCTCTACGTTTTAATTGTTACAGATACAATTTGAACGGACTCTCCGTCTTCTGATTTTCTATGTTTTGTTTCTTCTTTTTCCAGTTAGGTGGCTGCCCTTTATTAAAGCATTATATGGGTCCGAGAAATAGATGAATTTCGTTTGGTTAAGTTTATTTAACAAGTAGACTACCTGATGGGTTGAAAATAAATGGTATCTTTTTCGAATTATTTTGCAGGTGATTTGTTTTAGTGCTAAAAATGGGAATCCCAAAAAGAAATTAATTGAAATAATTTATAAAATCAACAATATTCGTTTAACCATAGTCTAGTCTTTTATAAATTTATTGAACGATATTGTTATTATGACATTTAGTTGCAATAATAATTAATGCAATTTCTATTTTTGGGAAATGAAATTAAATAAAATTAGTTTTGATATAGTTAAATCGTAATATTGGTAAATGAAAATTTAACAGGAAAGGCGTTTCAGTTTTTTTTCATAAAAAATGACGCCTATTAAATTAATTGCAATTTGTTTGTTTTTACTTTGATTTTTCACCCTCAATAAATCTAAAAATGATGAGCTCCTACACAAATTTTACCGATAACGAGTTGATCAGTGCCTTTCAAGATGGCGATTTGATGGCCATGGAAAATTTGATCATACGCTATAAGGATCGGATTTTTACTTCCATTCTTTTTTTGGTAAAAGACAAATATCTCACTGAGGATTTATTTCAGGAAGTATTTATTAAAATAATTGATACCATTCGTCAGGGACGATATAATGAGGAAGGCAAGTTTGTAAGTTGGGCTTTGAGGATTGCACACAACCTTTGTGTGGATCATTTCAGAAAAGTAAAACGTACTCCAAATATTCGAACCACTGATGGGCATGATGTAATGGAGTGGATGCAATCAAAGGACGACAATCCGGAACAAAAAATTACAAGGTATCAAAGTCATGACCGGGTGCGAAGGATGCTTGATCTTTTGCCAGAAGAGCAAAGAGAAGTAATTGTACTTCGCCATTACGGCAATCTTAATTTTAAAGAAATTGCAGGTTTAACCCATACCAGCATTAATACAGCTTTGGGACGTATGCGTTACGGACTGATAAATTTGCGGAAAATGCTGGCCGATAAGCATATTACCCTTTAAAAAAGGCTTGCTGACAGAAAAAATCAGAATGATTAAAAACAATTTTTTTTTGAGAAAATTTTATAATAGAATTTAGATCGATTTTGCCTACTTTTACCCTTACAAACAAAATTGATCAACTTTTTGTCATTCTGCATTTCCAATTTCATATATTTTATCAGGGCTTAACGAAATATTGCTTGTTTTTTCTTTAAATGCGGTAGGTTAATGCAGAATGACAACCTACTTATAAAAAACCGTCCTCAGTTATTGAGGACGGTTTTTTTAT
>JBBQXO010000141.1:0-12536 GCA_038209595.1 Chitinophagales bacterium | reverse complement strand
ACAATATCTTTTTCACGACTTGAAGCTGCTACAAGTGTATTTCCATTTACGTCATCAATAAGCTGTACGTAAATATCATTGTTGCTGCGGTATACAGAAAGACGAGGCTTGGTAGAAACACCACTTACTCTTTTACGAATGCGGTAATGAATCTTTTTCCGCGCAATAAATTTGTTGTTCATTTTTATCTTATTTATGTCCCGATACTGCCGGAACCTGATCAACCATTACTTTTTATAATGAAGGCAAAAACATTTATTATTTACCTGCAGACTTACCTGCCTTACGACGAACCACTTCACCCTTAAAGCGAACACCCTTTCCTTTGTAAGGCTCTGGCTTGCGAAGCCCACGAATTTTGGCACAAACCTGACCAAGTAGCTGATTATCGGAACCTTGTATAGTTATCTCAGGATTCTTACCTTTTTCAGTGAGCGTGGTAACGGTCAACTCCTTAGGTATATCAAAGATGATATTGTGAGAATATCCCAAAGCAAGATCTAAAGTATTACCTGTATTGGTGGCTTTGTAACCGACCCCTACCAATTCAAGTTTCTTTTCAAAACCATTGGTAACCCCTTTAACCATATTGGAAATCAATGAACGATACAAACCATGCATGGCACGGTGACGAATCTGATCAGTAGGACGACCTACAGTCACTTCCCCTTCTTTTACTTCAATGATAATATCGCGATCAACTTCCTGATGCAACTCACCTTTAGGCCCCTTAACGGTAACCAAATTATTCTTGCCAATTGTTACAGTAACTCCGGAAGGAATTACTACTGGCTGTTTACCAATCCTGGACATAGTCGTTTTTTTATAAATTGTGAAGCTGATCTGTGGTCAGCCCCGACTAAAAGGCTTAAAGCAGGAACAGCTGCTAAAATCGTTTCTGTTTTATTAAGAAATATGACAAAGGATTTCTCCTCCCACATTCTGTGACTTTGCTTCCTTGTCGGTCATTACCCCTTTAGAAGTGCTGATGATAGCAATACCAAGACCGTTCATAACTCTTTTGAAATCACCTGGCTTGGAATACTGACGTAATCCGGGACGACTAACACGATCAAGAGACGCGATAGCTGGTTTACGAGTGGAAGGGTCGTATTTCAGAGCGATTTTAATAAGCCCTTGTTTGCTATCGTCCTCAAACTTGTACTTAAGGATATATCCTTTTTCATACAAAATTTCAGTCATGCGCTTTTTAAGATTAGACGCTGGAATCTCAACCATGCGGTGATTGGCCATTTGAGCATTACGGATGCGCGTCAAAAAATCTGCAATAGGATCTGTTACCATATAAATTACCTCCTACATCACGCTAAGCGCAATAATTGGAATGAAAGTTTTTAAAAAAATTGTTACTGTTACCTCGTAAACCTTACCAGCTCGCTTTCTTAACACCGGGTATTTTACCATCAAGAGCCATGTCGCGGAACATATTCCGGCATAAACCGAAATGACGCAAATAACCTCTTGAACGACCAGTGATCTGACAGCGATTATGCAAACGGACAGGGGATGCATTACGGGGCAGTTTATCCAGCCCTTCCTGATCACCGGCAGCTTTTAAAGCAGCACGCTTTTCAGCATACTGAGCCACCATTTTTTCGCGTTTGCGTTGACGAGCTTTTACTGATTCTCTTGCCATAATTAAAATTAAATTTCCAACATTTAAAAAATTCAAATTCAAACAGGAAACCCATTTTTCAAAAACCATAATACAACCTGGGTTGAATTATTCGGAATTTGGGTCTTCCCAAGTTGTAATTCGCTTATTCGATTTCTTTTTTCATGTTCTTAAAAGGAAGACCAAGGAGCTTCAACAACTCATAGGCTTCTTCATTGGTGTTCGCTGTAGTTACAAAGGTAACATCCATACCAGTAATTTTATTAACCTTATCAATATCAATTTCCGGGAAAATGATCTGCTCGGTAACACCCATGGTATAGTTACCACGACCATCAAAGCTTTTATCATTTACGCCTTTGAAGTCGCGTACCCTTGGAAGGGAAATAGAAATCAGACGATCCAGAAATTCATACATTTTTACACTACGCAAAGTAACCTTTGCACCGATGGGCATATTTTTACGAAGCTTAAAGTTCGAAATATCCTTACGGGATGTAGTGGGCACTGCGCGCTGACCACTGATGGTGGACAATTCTTCAACAGCCACATCTACCAACTTCTTATCAGCAACCGCACCATTTACGCCGCGGTTTATACAGATTTTGGTAAGACGGGGTGCCTGCATAACGCTTTTGTATCCAAACTTCTTCATCAAAGCCGGAACTACCTCATTGGTATACTTTCCAACCATACGTGGCTTATAGCTTGTTATGTTTTCCATTATTTGATTTCCTCCCCTGATTTTTTTGAGATACGAACAAGTTTACCATTGTCGCGGCTACGCTTAACTTTGGTACCAGAGCCAGCTTTAGCATCCCACAACATTACATTGCTGATTGCTATAGGAGCCTCCTTTTTTACAATACCACCTTTAGTATTCGTAGCAGAAGGCTTGGTATGCTTTGTCTTTATATTCACACCCTCTACCAATATTTTGGCATCTGTAGGAAGCACAGCAAGAACTACCCGCGGCTTGGTCAGATCTTTATCATCACCGGTAACTACGACAACATTGTCGCCCTTCTTGATGTTGAACTTTGGTTTAAAACGCTTATTCATCTTTTTTGCTTATTGCATTTATTTTAATTAAACAAACGCAGTTATTGATTATACCTAATGTATGCGACTGGTTATCCTACTACTAAAGTACTTCAGGAGCCAGAGAAACGATTTTCATGTACCCTTTATCACGGAGTTCACGGGCTACTGGTCCAAAAATACGAGTACCTCTTGGTTCGTCCGAATTATTGAGCATCACCACGGCGTTGTCATCAAAACGTATGTAAGAACCATCTTTGCGACGTAATTTGTTTTTGGTTCGTACAATAACAGCCTTGGCTACAGTACCTTTTTTCATGTTCCCACCAGGGATGGCATCCTTTACGGTAACCACAATCTTATCGCCAATTCTTGCATAGTCCTGACCACTGTTGCCAAGTACCCGGATGCATAGTACTTCTTTTGCACCGCTGTTATCAGCTACGCCGAGCCTGCTTTCTTGCTGTATCATGATAAATTATAATTTGTTTCCTGCCTACCAGGTCTTGTTGATATTTAACTGCTATAGCCCGCCCTCTTTTCAGAAGACTCAACGGCCCTGGCAGCATGGTAATTATTTAACTTTTTCAACTACTTCTACCAATCTCCAACGCTTAGTCTTACTAAGCGGACGAGTTTCCATAATCTTTACGAGATCGCCGATGCTACATTCGTTTTTATCGTCATGAGCATGAAAACGTGTCGTTTTCTTTACAAACTTTCCGTACATGGGGTGCTTAACTTTACGTTCTACAGCTACTGTTATGGTTTTATCCATTTTGTTGCTGCTTACTACACCTGTCCTGATTTTACGCAGATTTCTTGTTTCCATTTTTTCCTCCTAAATCCAGATTTTATTGAAAAAACCCTTGAAATTGATATTAGCTATTAATTACAAGCCCGTTACTTACGCAACTAAAGCTCTTCTTGTTACTTCAGACTTCATCCTTGCTACATCCCGACGTAAATCACGGATGGACATTGGATTTTCGAGTGGTGTGATGGCGTGAGCAAAAGTTAATTTCTTTAGGCGCATTTCATCTTCAGCAATCCTGGCTTTCAGATCGTCAACACTCATTTCAGCGAGGCCTTTGGTGAATTCTAATTTCTTTGACATAATTTCTATTTTACTGTGTTGAATTACCAGATCATGCTACGAAGTCGCGCCGGGTAACAAACTTTGTTTTTATGGGTAGCTTTTGGGCAGCAAGCTCCATTGCACGTTTTGCTACTTCTGGCGTAATACCGTCGATTTCGAACAAAATACGACCTGGTTCAACGACAGCAGCCCAAAATTCGGGATTACCCTTACCCTTTCCCATCCTTACTTCGGCGGGCTTACGGGTAATAACCTTATCTGGGAAAATGCGAATCCACACACTTCCTTCCCGCTTCATGGCACGTGTCATAGCTTGACGTGCACTTTCGATCTGTCTGTTATTCAACCAGATTGGTTCCAATGCTTTTAAGGCAAAAGACCCAAAAGAAATAGTGGTACCACGCTTGGCTACTTCACGAATACGACCCTTTTGTTGCTTACGGAACTTGGTTCTTTTCGGTTGTAACATTTATGAAAAATTTGAAAGTTGATTTGATTTATTTACTAACTATAACTGGAAGATGATATTAACCTCTACGGCCACCACCGCCTCCGCTACGACCACCTCCGCCACCACCACGACCACCGCGATCATCTCTTCTGCCGCCACGATCATCTCTTCTGCCACCACGATCATCTCTGCGCTCCCCAACACCTGGAGCTGTTTGTACAGCGAAGTTCGGATTCAGATCACGTTTGGCAAGTACCTCACCTTTACAGATCCATACTTTAATACCAATCTTACCATAAACAGTTTGAGCTGGTAAGCTTGCATAATCAATATCCATACGGAAAGTATGCAAGGGCACACGACCCATTTTGATTTCTTCACTCCGGGCTATTTCAGCACCGCCTAAACGCCCACTTGCCCTTACTTTGATACCTTCGGCACCCATACGCATAGCAGAAGCAATTGACATTTTGATAGCGCGCTTGAAGCTGATACGGTTTTCAATTTGACGGGCAATAGTATCTGCCACGATCATCGCATCAATTTCAGGACGACGGATTTCAAGAATGTTGATTTGTACATCTTCATTTCCGGTGAGTTTTTTCAACTCTTCCTTAATCTTGTCTACCTCATTACCACCCTTACCAATAATGATACCAGGCTTAGAGGTATGTATTGTAACAATCAGCTTATTGAGGGTACGCTCGATAACGATTTTTGCAATACCACCCTTGTTGATCCGGGCATTCAGGTAATTGCGAATCTTGTTGTCTTCAATAAGTTTGGTAGCATAATCTTTAGAGCTGCCAAACCAATTGCTTTCCCAACCACGGATGATTCCGAGCCTGTTACCGATTGGATTTGCTTTTTGACCCATAATATTGTTATTCCAAAGTTTAAAATATGGTTGTGGAAAATGATCCTTCAACCTGTTGTGAATGTTTTATGCTTTTGTATCTACTACAACAGTTACATGATTGCTACGCTTACGCACCCGGTAACCACGTCCCTGAGGAGCCGGACGCATCCGCTTGAGGGTACGACCACCGTCGACCATAATAAGTTTTACTAACAGGCCACTTTCATCCTCGCCATCGTTTTTAGACTTCCAGTTGAAGACAGCACTTTTTACCAGTTTTGCCAAAGGAACACTTGGATGCTTGGTGCTGTGTTCCAATACTGCAAGGGCCTTATCAACCTGCATACCGCGAACCAAATCGGCCAATAAGCGCATTTTGCGAGGCGACGTGGGGTAGTTATTTAATTTAGCTAATGCTTCCATTTTTATTCGATTTCTTGTAGATGATTGAAAAAGCCTTCCTGACATTTCAAACAAAAACGTTATGGTAATTATTTTTTAGAACCGGCGTGTCCTCTGAAGTTACGGGTGGGCGCAAACTCACCCAATTTGTGACCCACCATGAATTCAGTTACGTAAACCGGAATAAACTTGTTGCCATTATGTACAGCAAAGGTTTGTCCAACAAAGTCAGGAGTAATTGTGCTCCGTCGACTCCAGGTTTTGATAACGCCCTTTTTGGTTTTTCCTTCTGCGATAGCTAGAACCTTCTTTTCGAGCTTCACGCTTACATAAGGACCTTTTTTAATTGAACGACCCATATTTTATTTTTTATAAATTCCAATTTTCAAAAACCAAATCCCAGTGTATCAAACCCCTGAGCATATTAATTCGCATTTTGGAATTTGGAATTTGTCCTTTTGTGATTTTTACTTAGCTAATTTCTTACCGTCCCGACGCTGAATAATCAATTTATCAGAACCTTTACCTCTTGTTCTCGTCTTCTCGCCTTTGGCATACTTACCGTTGCGGCTCCGTGGGTGACCACCACTTGCACGACCTTCACCACCACCCATCGGGTGATCTACAGGGTTCATCGCTACACCACGAACGCGAGGACGAATACCAAGCCATCTGTTACGACCTGCCTTACCTTTGCTTTGCAGGCTATGATCGCTATTGCTTACCACACCTACGGTTGCATAACAGTTGATCAACAACTTGCGCAATTCACCTGAAGGCATTTTCAGAATAGCATATTTTTCTTCTTTGTTGGTAAGCTGTGCACTGCTACCGGCACTGCGTACCAGTTTTCCACCCTGACCGGGCTGCATTTCAATGTTGTGCACATTGGTACCTAAAGGAATACTCTTCATCATCAGTGAGTTGCCTACTTCAGGAGCAACAGCATCACCACTTATGATAGTTTGTCCAACCTGAATGCCTTGTGGAGCGAGGATGTAACGCTTTTCTCCATCGGTATACTGAACTAAAGCAATGAAAGCGGAACGGTTGGGATCGTATTCAACGGTAAGCACTTCGGCAGGAATGTCCTTTTTATCGCGCTTAAAGTCAACGATACGATATTTCTTTTTGTGACCACCACCAATGTAGCGCATGGTACGACGACCCTGTGAGTTCCGCCCACCAGTGCTGCTGATGCTTTCGAGAAGTGATTTCTCGGGGGTATCAGTGGTCAGTTCTGCATAGGCATTACCTATTCTCCAGCGGGTGCCTGCAGTAACCGGTTTAAATTTTCTAAGTGCCATTTCTCAATCTGTTTTCTTACCAATTTAATTCAACGCTTCGCGGCGGTTGTTTGCCTTTCTTTATTTGCTACCCGAATCAGATTTCACCATAAAGGTTAATCTCTTCTCCTTCGGCTACGGTTACCATCGCTTTCTTGCGGGATGGTTTTTGCCCTTTGATAAAACCAGCTTTGGTAAAACGGGTTTTATTTTTTCCAGGCATAACCAGGGTATTTACATCGGAAACCTTAACCCCGTAAAACTCCTCCACCGCCTTTTTGATCTCGAGCTTGTTGGCTTTACGATCGACGATAAAAGTGTAGCTGCGATTTTTTTCAATCAGCTTATTTACTTTTTCGGTTAATACCGGTTTTACTAATACATCTGTCAGTTTCATTGCTGTCTGAATTATTCAATTCTTTAAATGTGGTGCTATTCCGCAACCTCTGCTTCGGTAAAAATTCTTGCTGCCCCTTCGGTAAGCACCATTACTTCTGCGTTCATGATTTCATAAGTATGTACATCGCTTAACAAAGTACCTGCTGCATTGGGTATGTTGCGAAGGCTGAGATACAGATTGTCATTATACTCAGGGTAAACAAACAACGCCTTTTTATTTTCAGCACCAATCTTTTGCATAATGGTAGCAAACTGACTGGTTTTTGGAGCATCCATTTGAATATCTTCGATAATCATAATGGCGTTCTCTTTTGCTTTGTAAGAAAGGGCTCCAATTTTGGCAAGATCCTTTACTTTACGGTTGAGCTTAAGATCATAAGCGTGTGGTTTGGGTCCGAAAATGGTACCACCACCCTTGTACAAAGGGTTACGAATGTTACCCTTACGGCTACCACCGGTACCTTTCTGGCGATGCAGTTTGCGGCTTGCACCTTGTACTTCGGCACGTGTTTTTACTTTGTGGGTACCCTGACGCAAAGCGGCGAGGTATTGCTTCACAGCAAGATAAATCACATGATCATTAGGCTCTACTCCGAAAATGTCTTCGGGAAGGTCAACCGTTCTGCCGGTTTTTTCGCCTGCTGTATTTAAAACTTCGAGTGTCATATTATATCCTTAATAAACCTTCAGAAAAACATTAATGAGATTCCTGGTTTTGTGAGGCAATTATTTTTCAATCAGTACAATAGATCCATTGTGCCCTGGTACAGAACCACTAATGAGGAGGTAATTTTTTTCAGCAAAAATCTTTACCACTTTCAAACCTTTCATTTTCACACGATCACCACCCATACGGCCGGCCATACGCATTCCTTTGAAAACTCTGGAAGCATCAGAGGAGTTACCAATAGAACCAGGAGCTCTTTGACGGTCGTGCTGACCGTGGCTCTGCTCGCCTACACCATGAAAACCATGACGCTTAACAACACCTTGAAAACCTTTACCCTTGGTGGTACCTACCACATCAACAGAATCGCCTTCGGCAAAAATATCAATGGTAACTTCCTCACCAAGCTGCTTTTCAATAGCGTAGTTACGAAACTCTTTTACAAAACTTTTGGGGGTAGTTTGCGCTTTGGCGAAGTGATTTTTCTCAGCGCGGGGGGTATTTTTTTCTTTCTTTTCGCCGAAAGCGAGCTGAACAGCATTATAACCATCGATTTCGACAGTCTTAATCTGCGATACTACGCAGGGACCAGCTTCAACAATAGTGCAAGCGACTTGCTTGCCGTTGGGATCAAAGATGCTGGTCATCCCGATTTTTTTTCCAATGATTCCTTTCATTATTATCGGTTTGTGCCCGGCAGGGTGGTTGAGGACAGACAAGGGCGCGGTGCACATTTGTCTTCAATCCCAGTTTAGCTATCGACCTTTTCCGTTGTTTTCCATTAAAGCTGGAAGAGGAAGTACCGATAGTAAACAAACCCTGAAAGGCTTGTTCATATGTTTTTCCGCCTGGTACAATGAACATTTTGTTCAGAACCCATCTGCGGGAATTTATTTGATCAGAGCTGCTTTCTTCTTTTCAGATTTTGGCAGGTGATTTATTCAATAACCTTTTCAATAGTTACCTATCCTTTGAGAGGCAACATGCATAAACATTATCCTGTTATGCTTTGATTTCTACGTCAACTCCGCTTGGCAAATCCAACTTACTCAGGGCATCTACAGTGCGGCTACTGCTTGTGTAGATATCCAAAAGACGCTTGTGGGTGTTTAACTCAAACTGCTCCCGTGCTTTTTTATTAACGTGCGGCGAGCGCAGTACGGTAAAAATTTTCTTGTGGGTAGGAAGGGGTATTGGACCCGTTACTACCGCACCTGTACTACGTACAGTTTTCAGAATTTTTTCAGCCGATTTGTCCACTAGATTGTGGTCGTACGATTGTAATTTAATCCGAATGCGTTGTGACATATATCAAAGACCATTTTTAATTTGGGATTGCAAAAGTAGGAGAGTTTTTAATACCAACCAAAGATTTTGAAAATATTTTTTAAAGCTCTTTAAAGGCCTGAAATCCCATAACCAATTGATTAATAAATATTTATGTAAATGATTGATCCATAACAAGGCTAAAATCAATAAAAATAAGGCTGTTTTTATTTACAAAACCTGCCTATAGCTTGAAAAATCGGGTCCTTTTTCAAAATAAGGAAGTCACATGCATTAGTTGACACCGTACAACCTTGAAGGATAAGATTGCCTGAACCCGAATTCTATTATCCTCAAAATAATTGCTGAATTTTCCTATATGGGTCAATTACCAACAATTTCTACATCCTCTTCTTTTAAAATAGGCAACTGCCGGAATCGCAAAAGGATTTGCGCCACCGTTACCACATCTTTCTGACAATACTCAACAATACGCGGCAGATTTCCATCTTTCCAGTATACCTCCCCTACTTTACTGCCATCAATATCATCTTTTGGAGAAGGAATACCGAGACAGGCTGCCAGCAAGTTGAGAGAAGTGTAATTTTTATAATCCCCGAAACGCCAGAGCTGCATGGTATCCATCAGGTTAGTTTCCCAGGGCTTCATAGACTGGAAATCGAGCCATGCTGGCAAGCCTATTCCATTAATAAGGAGTCGACGGCTCAGGTAAGGAATATCAAACTCCCGGATATTGTGCCCCGCAAAGGAAGCCTGCTTTTTAGCCGCATGCCATTTACCCGCCTCTTCCAAAAAATTAATTAATAAAACAGCTTCCTCGTCACCAGAATAAGATTTCACCCGAAATTTCCATTGGTTGTTTTCCAATCGGAAATAGCCAGCACTGATACAAATGATTTTCCCAAATTCAGCAAGAATAGCAGCCCGCTGTGGGAAGAATGTTTCCGGAGTCTCTCCTTCAGGAAGCTGCTTTTCGATTTTGTTAGCCCAAAGCTGTTGCCAGTCTTCGTTTAGATCGCTCCAATCTTTGGTACGGCTTACTGTTTCAATATCTATAACAAGGTGGTTTTCAATGGGAATCATTGCTAATTTTTGAATTTAAGCTACCAAAATACAATTTTTTCAACCGGTTTTTCTATTTATGTACATGGGTATCCCATATTTTCTATTATATGACCTTGAAAGCCAATACTGACAGGAAGGGTGTTTCCACTTAATCAGGAATCGACCAAAATTGAAAAAGCTTTCAGCTGAAACAAAAGCCATTGCCTTATCAGGGTTCACCCCCAATTACTTATTAATCCCCCCCTTCAGGAATAATAACAGAGAAGCCTTTGCCGGATTAGGCCTGTTTTTTGCTCAATCTGCTATTGCCTGCTTAAATATATAAATTTTCGTATTTTTGAAGATATGCCTATAATTACCCGTCGCCCACTCATCAGCTTCGATTGGGCCATTAAAAGATTGTTGCGCCAAAAAGCTAATTTTGGTATCCTCGAAGGGTTTCTCAGCGAACTCCTGAAGCAGGATATTATTGTACAATCTATCCCTGAATCCATTAACCAATAATCTGATTACCAATACCGATTTCAACGATGCCAAAATTGCTTTACTCGTAAGAGTAAACAACGCATGGGTGGCTGAAATAAGAAAAGAGATTAAAAAATTAACAGCCCTCCCATCCGGATCCACCGCACTCACCCACTGATTACCCATGTTCACCATGCCTATTGGCAGGCAGGCATATGGCGAAGGAAACTCCTGACCTCTCAGCAGGCTGAGATTTGCCGGGTCGGGTACCATCAACTTATCTGTTTGGGGGTTCCCTCCTTTGTCGGGATAAACTCCATGTCATGCTTCAAATTCATAGCCTCCGAACCCTTACAGGGGGTCTCGCCCATTTTACTGCTAAGCGCATGACATTGATAGCCGTAACAATTTTGTACCAAACAAAGGAAACCAATGATTAGAGGGGTCAATATGCTCCGAAATAAAATACATCCTTTGGCTATAAGGGGGCAGCATCCTCCGGAATCATTTTGGAAAATGAATATTTCTGAATAGGGGGTCAGCAAAGAATAAACGGGACAGGCATGCCGGAATGTCAAAATAGCCATCCGAGCAATTAAGAATCGACCAAATAGCTTCTTGATTTAGGGGGGTGGTATGATCCGGTTTATCCAACCACACTGGAAAACTCCCTTTACATCAGATAATTAATGCTGATCCTCCCACTTTTAATTAAATTTGCCCTAGTGGTATTTAAAAATAGTTCCAGCTTTGGGCTAGAATAAAGCTAAAACTGCCACCTAATGTAAAAAAATAAACAAGTTCAACTATATCATTATGGAAGCCATTAATATTAAAGCATACACAAAGGATAATGAACAAATAGAGGCTATTAAGGCATTTATGAAGGCACTTAACATCCGATTTGAATTTATAAATGACACCGAAAGGCCCTATAATGAAGCATTTGTAGAAAAAATAAAACAAGGCGATGTTGATATGAAAAATGGCGAAGGGAGAACTATAACACTCGAAGAACTTGACAGTTTATGGAAATAAAATACCTGCCCCAAGCAGATGCCGATTTGGCCTATTGGATCAAAACAGGCAATAAGGTTATTCTAAAAAAAATTGCCCAGCTTACCAGAGCCATTGTAGAAAACCCATACAGTGGAATTGGAAAACCAGAAGCCCTTAAGTATGAACTTTCCCTAAAGTGGTCACGCAGGATTACCCAAACCCATCGTTATATTTATCAAATAGAAAATGATACACTTTTTGTATTTTCCTTGCGGGGGCATTATGAATAAATAACCTTTCGGGGGCTTCCATCATTGGCTAAATTGGTTTTTGTCCCACGAACAGCAACACTTTGTACGGCATTCGAATTTACAATGTAATTTATACGGTAAGTGGACACTTACCATTGCATCTTGTTGGGGCAAACTGGCACACCCTTGTCTTGGTTTCGTGTCCCAAGAATTATACAAACGTGCAATTCCAAACATTATAAAAAGCCAACCTCCCATCCGGATCCACCCCACTCACCCACTGATTACCCATACCCACATACGGCGAGGGAAACTGTAGTGCCGGGTCGGGTACCATCCACCTGCCGGTTTGAGGGTTCCCTCCTTTGTCGGGACAGGCTCCATGCCTTGCATCAAACTCATTGAGGTTTAAAGCAAATGTGTTTTCATGCTCCTGCCCCTGATAGCCATAGCGGTTTGAGACCCCTCCTTTATCGGGGCAAGCATGTCCATTGGTTGCACTACTGCTAAGCGCAAACATTTCTAATCCTGTGGGATAGTAATGGTGTTCTTCCAAAAGATTGCCGGGTGTGTGTTGTATCGTAAGGTCGTCGAAGTAAACACTGCCTTGTGATTCATTACTGATAAAG
>JBBQXO010000140.1:0-12557 GCA_038209595.1 Chitinophagales bacterium | reverse complement strand
ACAGTAACCGAAGCCCCTGTAACAGCATCTCCCTTCTCATCCTTTACCGTTCCGGTAATGGTTCGTGTTTGCGCCCAAACCTGTCCGACCAACATCAAACAGGAGAGCAACATCACTGTTAGCTTTCTCATACGCATTTTTTAATTGATTAATTTTATTTTAAAAACAAGAAGTATCAATGTTGAAACATTGATAACAAAATTATAACGTTAGAATTTTAAGACAGTTACTTTTTAATATTTGCTGCGTTGTCGATAAAAGTTTTTTCTTTCATTTCCAATCTACTTATCCTATTTATTATACAATTACCTTAAATTATTGTTGTATTTTTCCAAACGATTTGTTAAACAGGGTGCAATATGAACTTTTTTTTCAATTAGCAAATTTTGTTAAGAAAATTTAACAATTCCGAAAGGAAGTGAGGGCAATTGAGTATATAAGTATGCCGCAATTCCCTTTCTTCTCTTGCAACATAAAAAAAGAGGCTACCCGAAGGCAGCCTCTTTTTTTATAAAAAGAAGTCTTTTAATTAATACCCGGGATTCTGAACGACAATAGGATTTTGAGTAACTTCATCGGCTGGTATAGGCCAAATAAAGCGAAAGTCGTTATATGGAATAGCAGGCTGCATATTAGCTGGTAAAGCTACGCCAATGCCAAAGATTGCAGCACCATCAGAGCCAGTGAGCATTTTTGCCGGAATACCAACCGGCCTTAAAGCTACAATTGGATCGAGTACGGTACGAGAAATATCTTGCCAACGCTTTCCTTCCATTGCAAACTCAATACGACGTTCGAGTAAGATAGCCTGCAACAAGGCTGTTTGATCGGCAAAAGATGCCATGGTAAACTGCTCGGTAGCAGGATTTGCAAGACTACGGTTACGAACTGTATTCAACAAATCGACGGCACGCTGTGAAACACTGGCTGAAATACGGGCTTCCACTTCAGCTTGATTCAACAATACCTCGGCATAGCGGAAAATAGGATTGTTGCTACCGCGTTGTACGTAATCAGGGTATTTTATGGTAAACACACTTTGCCTATTGTTGATATTTACTCCAAGTACAAACAAAGTAGTACGACGGGCATCAGTGGCCAACCATTCTGTTCTGTTCCAGATAATGGGAGAAATAGAAACCAAACCACGCGCACCCAAATTAGCAGGGCCATACATTGTGGGCAATGAAGCATTTACTCCCGGATTATCAAGCGGGTCATTCTTTATGCTAAACAGGTTTTCAACTGATGTGCTGTTGGCTGAGAAAGAACCGTTTGCGGTAGCCGTCAATCCATGGTTTCCTATTGGGCTGCGTACCCCTGAAGGATTGAGTGGGGTAAGGGTTGCCGGAATCAATTTATCACCCTCGGCTTTTGCATCGGCCCAGCGCCCCATGTGCATCAGCACTTTTTGCTTAAGCGCGATAGCTGCAGCCCTTTGTGCCCTTACTACAGCCGGTGTATTGGTTATAGGCAGGTTGGTAATGGCAAAATCTAAATCAGCAAGAATTTTGACATATGTCTGAGCTACCGTTAATCGGGGGTCTTTACGAACCTCTGCCACAGGACCGGAACCATTAACCGGGAAATCACGGTATGGTATCCCCAATTTATCGCCATTTCCATCAAGAAAAGGACGGGCAAAGAAAACCACGAGTTCGTGATGAGAAAGTGCCCTTAAAAAACGCATTTCGGCTTGTGCACTTAAGGCGAGTTCATTGGTAATAACCCCGTTGGCAGCAGCCTTACCCAATCCATCATCGGCCACGTTAGCAAAATTGATGAGGCGGTAAGTTGAGCTCCAATAATTAACATTATTGGCAGTATTTGGGTTTTGAGTAGCCTGATAGGTGATCTGATAAAATCCTGCAATGTTTATGGCATCTTCACCCCGGTTATCACCCTGTTGCACGTTGGCAGCACCAAAAGGATAGCCTCTGTCAATATTACCGTTAAAAAAACCGCTTTGTGCAGCATCATAAACACCATTAATGGCAAGGTTTACACGCGCCGGGGTAGTAAATATGCTCTCATCGGTTAGAGCATTGAAAGGGGCAAGGTCGAGCTCTTTCTTGCACCCTGCAACACCCACCGCCAATAATCCCGCGATAGCTATTGAGTTGATATATATACGTTTCATATTAAGGTATATTTTATTTAATTTTATTTAAAAACACGATTTAAAACGACATTTTAAGACCTCCGGAAATTACACTAACCTGCGGCGAAATGGCAGCATCCAATCCGGCTTCGCTCGCATTTTCAGGATCAGCCCCGGAATATTTTGTAACCAACCAAAGGTTTTGACCCTGTGCAAATATGCGAAGGCCGGTAATGAAACCATTTGTTTTCGTACTAAGCTTCTGACCATTGAAGTTGTAACCCACTACCACATTTTGTAAGCGGAGGAAATCTCCACTTTCCACAAAACGGGATACAGCAAGGCCATTTTGGTTGATATTATTGCCATTACCATTTCGCAAACGAGGCACATTACTAACCTGACCTTCGGTGGTCCAGCGTTCCAGTATTTCTTTTCCATTGTTCTGGAACTGCTGATTCAACAAAATTTCCTGACGGGTAATATTCATGATGCTGTTGCCACCACTAAAGCGAAACAGGAATTCCATGTCGAAGTTTTTATACCTTAAATTGTTACCAAAACCACCAAACCAGGTTGGAATAGCACTACCAAGCAAAGCGCGGTCATTAAAGGTTAGGGAGGTTTGTTGGCTAAGGTCAATATCACTCATGCTTTTGGCAAGGAAAAAAGCATTGTTACCCCTTGTATTCTGCTGAACCAGTTGATCATTGGCATTTAAATACATTGGGTTACCATTAGCCGTATTTACACCGGCCCACCTTAATCCATTTAACACATTAATTGACTCCCCTATCTTAATCAGGTTATAGTTTCCATTAGGTATAAAGTCAACCGGTGTGCCATCCGCATTATTGTACAAACTTAAAACTTCATTCTTTATGGTCGTAAAGTTAGCATTGAATCCCCAAGTGAAATCCCGCTTACGGATAATGTCGCCTGAAAGACTAAATTCTAAGCCTCTGTTACTAATTGAACCGATGTTTTGTGCAATTTGATTATTGGGTACACCAGCCGATTGTGGTGTAGGTACATTTAAGACAACTTCATCTATATCATTCAGGAACCAATCAAAGCCAAACTGGAAGCGATTGTTAAACAAAGATGCTTCAAGCCCTATATCATATTTGGTACTGCGTTCCCACGCAAGTTCGCGGTTACCTACCAAAGATGGGCCAAGGCCACTTAGGTTTCCATAAGGCCTGTTGGCAAAGGTACTTAGATAAGGAAATCCCCCAAGTTGATTGCCCACCTCCGCGTAAGAAGCCTTGAATTTCAGGTCATTAACTGCTCTGGAAAGAGTGCTGCTGTTTTTCCAGAAACTTTCTTCCGAAATACGCCATCCGGCAGAAAACCCAGGGAATGTGCCATACCGATTTTCAGGAGCCAACGAACTTTGACCATCGCGGCGAAGGGTAGCCTGTACAAAATATTTGCCTCCAAAGTCGTAATTGAACCGTCCAAAAAGTGATTCAAGTGCCGATTTGGAAAAGTTACCTTGAATAGACTGAACCTGAGAAGCACCCGTAATTACGTTCTCTTGGAGAAAGAAGGGATCGGCCAATTGTGTACCAACTGAACCAAAAAACCTGGTTAAATCTTTTTGAATTTCATGACCTGCAGTAACAAACATATTATGTTTGTTAATAGACAGAGAATAGTTCAGGTAGTTCTGCCAAACGGTACGCTGAAAGTTTTGCTGATAATTTTCAGCCCGGCCTTGTGTACTAAAGCCATCACCGTGCAAAGGACTCCAGCTAAGGAAACTATAATCAGCAAGGATGTCGTAAGTATAAGCAGAACGAATTTTTAAATTCTTAACGGGAGAAACTTCCACGAAAGTGTTGTTTACAATCCGGTGTTTATCCGAAGTCTGAATGTTATTTCTTAGGGTGTAGGCCACATTAAAGAAGTTATCATCTACTCCTTGTAAGTTAGAACCATTGCCCATGGTATTTGATACCGGGAAAAGCATATTAAATCCTGATGGATGGGTAGTACTGAATGGACTTACATTCGGCAACTGCCTGAGGGAAGAGGCGATAGCCCCTCCAAGGGAGTTACTTCCGTTATTTTGGTCAAAATCAACCTGCTTTGACAAGGTGGTATTGTTACCAAATTTTATAAACCTGTTCAATTCACTTTCAAAATTAAACCGTAAACGATAGGCTGTATTCTTATTGCTGATAATTACGCCCTGCTGATTGCTGAAGCCGGCTGAAAAATAGTATTGAGATTTCTTGGAACCACCTGCAAAACTTAAATTATGCGTTTGGTTGAAAGCATTTTTGACCAATACATTATCCTGCCAATCAGTATTTACCCCAGCCGGATCGGCAAAAGCCCTTGCAGCAAGCCCATTGTTTGCTAATTTTTCATTGGCTATAGTTACAAATTCATTAGCATTTAATAAGTCGAATTTATTCCTTACGTTGGTAACACCCATGGTCACATCATAAGTGATACGCAGTTTATCATTTTTAGTACCCTTTTTGGTAGTAATCATAATTACCCCATTGGCACCGCGGCTGCCAAAGATGGCGGTAGCCGAACCATCTTTCAACACTTCGATATTTTCAATATCGTTCGGATTAATATCACCAAGCGCATTTGAGTTGGTAGTACCGGCGAGGTTGCCTGTAATAAAGGGTACACCATCCACTACAATAAGTGGTGACAACCCTTGAGAAATGGAGTTCAGACCCCGGATACGAATACGTGCGGGGGTATTTACCAATCCACCCGGGGTGGAAACCTGCACACCGGCAGCACGACCGGCAAGTTGCCTGTCAACTGAAGGGGTTACTAAGTTGGCAAATTCCTTTGCATCAATTTTAGATGCAGACCCGGTAAAAGCCTTTTTCTGTTGGGTACCGTAGCCAACTACCACCACTTCACTTAAATCACTTTCTGTTTCTGTCAGTTCCACATCAATGGAAGTTTGCCGGCCAATAGCCCGGGAAGCCGATGTGTAGCCAATAAAACTAAATAACAGGGTCTTGGAGGTAGAAGGAAAGGAAATGGAATAGTTTCCATTTGCATCTGTTTGTGTACCTACCTGGGTACCGGATGCCGATACAGTAACGTCGGCTAACGGGGAGCCTGTTTTGCCGTCCACAACCTTACCTTTTACGGTCGTTGTTTGCGCAAGCAATTGCAAAGAGCACAGCAGTGCTCCGACAATAATAAATGCCAGTTTTCTCATAGATTTTCTCTTTTTTAAATAAAAAATATTGGCTAAAACTCTAATTTCAGGCAGTTAATCAAATGGAGAGGTAGAGATATAGGAAAAAAAGAGGGAAAGAAAAAATAGTGTGAGAAGGTTTGTTTAATTGAATACGATAGAGATTTGCCGAATAGTAGACATAAACTTTTCACAAATTGTTGCATGCAATAAAAATAATATTTTCAATTTCCCGAATTCGTAAAATGTCCTGTTTGAGCACATTGAAAATCAAGCACCAACGCTTCTTCCGAATGTACCATATATACAATGAGTATTTCCCGAAAAGAAAACAGAACAGTAGCAAGACCTCAAAAAAGTTAAGCAAAATACTTTGAGCAAGCCTCTAAACCCCTTCAGGCAGTCTTCTTCTTCTTTAGCAAATCGAGCATCAGCACGGGTAAAAACACCAAATTGGTAAAAGCGGCTACCAAAAGGGTGAAACTTGTAAGCCAGCCTAAGGAGAAGGTGCCTCCAAAACCACTGAACATAAAAATAACAAAGCCTGCTACCAGCACCAACGAGGTATAAATAATACTGATACCCGTATGCCGGATGGTGGAAGTAGTGGTGGCAAGCACATTGTTATGATGATCGGGCAACTCCTGTTTATAATTTACCAGAAAACGAATGGTGACATCTATGGCTATACCAAGCGCTACGCTAAAAACAAGCACCGTCGATGGTTTGAGCGTAACACCGGTCCAACCCATCAGCCCAGCCGTTACTACCAGTGGAATGATGTTGGGTATGAGGGAACATACCAAAATACGGAAATTGCGAAACAGATACAACATACATAGGGCAATCAATAAAAAGGCCCATAAAATGCTTTCCTTAAGCCCATTGATGATAAACTTACTGCCTTCGAGAAAGGTGACACTGCTGCCGGTATAGGTAATCTGATATTGGCTGCTGTCAAAAAGCAGTTCCGCTTCCGCTTTGAGAGAATCAATCAATATAGGGAGTCTTTCAGTACCAACATCGGCCATATTTACACTTAGCCGTGCTCTTTGCCGGGTACTGTCGGTAAAACTTTTTACCAGCTTAGCCAACTGACTTGTAGTATCTCCTCCAGATTGCCCCCGTAAATAAGGCGCCAAAAATGCCATATCAAACTGATTGGGGGTAATATAGCTCATGCTGTCGCCATCATAAAAAGCCTGTTTGGCAAATTTCAACCCTTCCACAAAGCTGAGTGGTCTTCCCATTTCGGGTTGCTGATCTATATAGCTGCTCAGGTAATCAATCTTTTCAATGGTGCGCAAATTGCGGGTCACCCCACCCTTTCGCTTAGTGTCAATTACAATTTCAAGCGGCATCACCCCACCAAAATTGCTTTCAAACCATTTCAGATCGGTATAAATCCGGTCCGTTTTGGGTAAATCATCTACTATAAAACCCACTGTTTTCAAACGCAGAATACCAATAATTGAAACCACCACCAGAATACCGGTAAAAAGATACACCCTTTTGCGGCGACGCAATACCCAGTATTCAATACGTACCATTACATTTTCCAGGAATTGATTGCGCAGGTAGCGGGTATGCCGGGCCTTGGGTGGTGACACAAAACTAAGCATGGCTGGTATCACAATCAAGGAAATAATAAACAGCATCATGATATTGATACCGGCAACCGCACCAAATTCTTTTAACAACGCACTTTCGGTAAGCGCAAATACGGCAAAACCTACTGCAGCAGCTATATTGCAAAACAAGGTTACTACCCCCATTTTACTGATCATGTTTACCAGCGCATCATATTTCCGCTCCTTATCTGTTTTAACACTGCCAACTCCGTTGGTCGATTCCCAGGCCATATGGTACTTATTCAAAAAGTATATACAATTGGGAATCCCGATAACAATGATTAAAGGGGGCACAAGGGCTGTAAGCAGGGATATTTTGAAGCCAAACAGCACCATAGTTCCGGTGCTCCAAACTACCCCCATCAGTACCACAGCCAAACTCATAAGTGTAGAAGAAACCGAACGGAAAAAAAGAAACAAGGTCAGAATAGCCAATCCCAACGAGCCAAAAAGAAAATAATTCATTTCGGCCTTTATACGATCTGCTACCTGTGTACGGATCAGGGGTAAACCACTCAGGTGGACTACATTTCCCGTTTGCTTTGTATAGGAATCGGTTAGGGCTACAATCTCATTGACTACCCGGGTGCGGTCGCCACTGTTGAGCACTCCCTTATTAATGGTAGCCCCACTCAGGTAGGCTTCAGTTTGCGGATTGTAGAGCAAACCCTGGTAAAAGGGAAGGTTCCGGAAAGTGGCTTCTTGCATGGCAAGTACCGAATCAGTTAGCTCATTTCCGGCTGTTTTGGGAAAAATAGGCGGCGCAAGCAGCACTTCAGAGGTATCGCTTCGTTGCAAAACAATGGCATCGGGAACACTCAACATACCCACCACACCATTTATTTTACGTATATCATCAACCATTTTCCGGTAGGCCAAAAAATTGTTTTTGGTAAAAAATGCGGGATCTTGTACGCCCATCACCAAAATATTTCCATCTTCTCCAAATTGACTTTTAAATCCGAGGTATTCCTGATAACGTGGATTATCCGTAGGAATGGCCTTCGAAAATTCGTAGCTTATCTCCAACTTAGTGGTTTGATAGCCCATAAAGGCGGTACCAGCCAAAAGCAAAACCAATAAGGGAATTTTATAACGCAGAACGAAAACCGCCAAATGATGCCACATAAAGTTCTTATTTAATAGCACCCACCTTAAAGGAATGCAACGGCAAAGAAAGCCAATGTTTACGGGACAGCCCAAGCGATTTTGCCATCGAAATCAGAAAAAAACAGAAGTTACCTCCATTTTTTGTGCCTCTTTTACATAAAAGCAACTTTTATTTGGGAAAATTGCCCGAATTTCCACGCTCATTCAGCAGTACACGCAGAATGATCAAGAAATTCGCCAAAGATTTAAATAAATTGCTATATGATACAACCTACTCGTTTGTTTGACATTCTGACTTTTCGTTTGGAAAAATTTGGGGACCTGCCCATGCTTTCCGCAAAAATAAACGGGCAATGGGAAACCCATTCCACCTCCTCCATCATAGATAGTTGTAAGCAACTTGCCGGTGGGCTTCTGAAGTTGGGTTTATCGGGGAATGATTATACCGCAGAAAAAGCGGATAAAGTTGCCATCCTCAGCAATAACCGCCCCGAATGGTTGATCCTCGATTTTGCCTGCCAAATGGCCGGAGTGATTCTTTGCCCCATTTACCCCACTACCAATCCCGAAGAACTGGCATTTATTTTTAATGATGCCGGAATTAAATATGTGTTTGCAGGGGATGAAGCACTTTACTATAAGGTAAAATCCGTGGCAAAAAAAGTACCTAGCCTGAAGGGCATTTATACTTTCGACAGCATACAAGGTGGGCAGCATTGGACCGAACTGACCCAAATGCTGGACGAAGACATCCGGCAACAACTTGAAAAACTGAATCAGGAAATCTCTGGTTCCAACTTGTCAACCATTATTTATACCAGTGGCACCACGGGTCAGCCCAAAGGGGTTATGCTTACCCATCAAAACATTTTAACCAATGTAGAAAACAGTATCAAAAGTTTTCCTTTCGAACCTGCTCCCGGTAAAAAAGTCCTTAGCTTTTTACCCCTCAACCATATTTTTGAAAGAATGGTTACCTGTATTTACCTGTATAACGGGTTGCATGTTTATTATGCAGAAAGCATGGAGACCATTGGCGAAAATCTGAAAGAGGTCCAGCCAGCCGGATTTACTACGGTGCCTCGTTTGCTGGAAAAGGTTTATGATAAAATAATTGCCAAAGGGCACGAACTTACAGGTATTAAGAAAAAACTCTTTTTCTGGGCAGTAAGTACTGGGTTAAAATATGACAACCTCAGGTTCCAAAGTCCGATTTACAAAGCACAATTGCACCTTGCCAACAAGCTAATCTTTAAAAAATGGCGGGAGGCACTCGGTGGCAATATCGAATTCATCGTTACCGGAGGCGCTGCCTGTCAGGAGCGATTGTTACGGATTTTTAATGCCGGAGGCATACCCGTTTACGAAGGATATGGGCCTACCGAGAATAGCCCGGTGATCAGTGTTAACCGTAAAACAGAAGGGCATACCAAATTTGGTACTGTGGGACCACCCATCTTAGGACAAGAAGTAAAACTTGCTGAGGATGGAGAAATATTGGTAAAAGGGCCAAGCGTCATGCAAGGGTATTACAAACGGCCCGACCTGACTGCCGAAACCCTGAAAGACGGCTGGTTACTCACTGGTGATATCGGGGTTTGGGAGGAGTGGAAAGGCGTTTCTTTTTTAAAAATAACCGACCGCAAAAAAGAATTATTTAAAACAAGCGGAGGCAAATATGTAGCCCCTCAACCGATTGAAAATCTAATGAAGGAATCGCCATTGATTGAACAGATGATGGTGGTTGGTGCAGAGCGTAAATTTGTAGGAGCGCTGATTGTTCCGAGTGAGGCAGGTTTGAGAGAATGGATGCATTTACAAAATATGAAATTCAAAACGCTGGAGGAAGCCATCCGGGAGCCCATAGTTCTTGATCATTACAACGATATTATTTCTACCTACAACGACAGGTTTAACCCGGTAGAACAGGTAAAGAAATTTGAATTGCTCCAAAACGAATGGACCATTGATAGTGGCGAACTGACCCCGACGCTTAAAATTAAGCGAAAGATTATCATGGAGAAATACAAGGAGCTTGTCGAAAAAATTTACTCCTGATAACAATTACTTTTAAAGGCACCTCTAAAAACCACATAGACAAGGCCTTCCACGCCTCGGTTTCACTCAAGAACCGAAACTTCACACTGCACCTTATTGGTTTGGGCTTAAACGTGTGTATGGTTGGTGAGCGAAACCATGGCGGGGGTGTGACCACATTCACGTACATACGAAATAAACTCCCCAATTTCCCTCACGAAAATTGGGGAGTTTTAAAATGTCTACAAAATACAAATCACCTTACAATATTAAACGACTGCACCACAGGCGATACCAGACCCACGCCTCCGATTCACCCACGATCCGGAGCCTCACAAAATATCACTTTGTGTTAGTAGTTTTAGTTGGAAAAATATATTATCCCATAAAAGATCTTACCATCAAAACCTCCATCCTAAGGAAAGATGCAATGGATATAAGGCACCCACACCAGCTTCTGTACTTATGTAAACTTTGTCAGTTAACTTGTAGCCAAGGCCAAAAGTTAATACTGGGAATACGTTTCCATATAAGTCAATGGGATGATAAATTTGGATATAGAGTTTATCATCCGGTGGTGGAGGTTCCTCATAAACATCGGAACCTGCCAGTGCGTATATACCTGCCTGCACATACCCTATCCATTTATTTTTTTGGCTACCACATTTATTAAGCAAGTTATCTACTTGATACCTCGTTATTATACCCATAGGAACAAAATATCTCTGAACCGGCTGAGGCACGGGAGTTGTTACATCACCAGGCTCTGGAAAGGTAAGTTGGTAAAAGGCTAATTTCTGTTTTTTTTCAAATCCAGCGAAAACACCTACACTCCAATTGGGCTTAATAGCTCTGAGAACCTTAATTTCAGTATAAAAATTGTCACTTTGATTAAGTTCATGGTGCCTTGATTCAACACTAAATGGTACCAATGGGTTAATTCCTATCTCAACCTGCCATAGCTGTGTAAAGCCTTGGATAGAAAAAATAGAAAGTAAAATTATAAATCTTATCCTCATAGTTGTATTTTTATTTTCTTCGAAAATTCATAAAGCTCATACTATTATAGATCGTAGATTTAGGATCAGAAAATTGAACCATTCCTTTACCTAAGTCAGCTGATTTATTAGTTTTAGTAATAGTAGTTGAGAAGCCGGGCATCCCATTTGCCGGTGGTTGAGAAATAGTTTGACTTATGGTTTCACCGCCCCGAACATCAATCCATGTTTCAATATGATAATTACCAAAATTCTGTAAATTCCAAGCTCCTACATTAAAATCATAATCAACCCATTTCTCACTCATGAATCGCCATCTGCGAAGCTTCCCAAAACTCAGATCTGAAATTACAGCGCCAAAGCCATTAATTATAACAATTCGCATAGATAACTTGCCGTGAATAAATGGGCGTATATCACCTAATTTACCATTACGAACCTGCATAAAACCAGCTCTTTCCATTTCACCAGGCACTCTGTTTTGTTCTATACCACCAAAAGGGTCTGCCAAGTCTAAATCGGCAATTCTTTCAGCCTCTGGTGGCAGTATTTCCTGAAAACCAAAAATCCAAACATCATTGTGCCAAGAGAAGGCCTCAGTAATGTATTGATAGAAAATTATATTATTAAATGGATCAACTATATATCCTGGATAAGAATGAGTAGGCGGCAAAGGCACTCCTGGCTCAGGTTCAGCACCAATTATTACGCCCACCGATCCTACAGCCTCTCCAGTATTCTGTACCTCCTGTAATGAAATTTCAGCAGTATTATTTGGAAAAATATCTTTAGGCGTTCGCAAAGGATATTTCTTGTCTATTTTCTCAAGTCCTGGGATATAAATTGAAAACAATTCGCCATTAGCAGAACCATCATAAGGTTTCAATATCTCATTTATTCTATCCCGTTCTGACGAATTGAATAAGTTAGAACCTTCTCCTTTAAACAAAGATTGTATAGAAATCATGTAGTCGCCATTTTCTTGCTTCAGACACTGATTTTCAATTTCTTTTCTAAAAGATGGATTTCCCACCTTAATCAAAAGAATTTTTGTCAATTCTTTTACTACCTCCTCATTTTTAGGGTAATAGATAGAATTTCAATTTAGGGTATTTGATTTTTTGTACAACCCCAAACAAAAATTAGGATTAACAATAAAAAACTAAGGAGTTTATAATGGGTGTTGCTGTGTTGCGGTGATTCTTTATAATAAACATAAAATTGGATTTAGTCAAAAAAAATTAAATTTAAGTAAGTTTTTTAAAAAAATAAAAATTTTTTTTGGTTTAAATTAAAAAATCAAAATCAGATTTATAAATGATTAAATCTAACACTTTTTGCAAAGACAACTGTTCATTAATTCAAAACTCAGCGTGTGCCTACACGCTCAGCGCCTCTCCACCTCCTGCCCTCTCAAAAGGGGAACAAAATGAGGGGTGACCCGGTGCAGTACGCTGAGTGATGGCAATTAAGTTTTGAAGTGTGTGCTAAAGGAG
>JBBQXO010000139.1:0-12661 GCA_038209595.1 Chitinophagales bacterium | reverse complement strand
CACTTAAAATCCCATTCATTAGAAAAATCTTTATTCGAAGCCCCGGCATTCGTAGAGAGGATGGTGATGCCGGGGCGGCAATACTATGCGGATACTAACAGTACTATGGAAGGCAACACCTATATCAATAACCTTGTTTTTGATAGTACGGTTGTTACATTGTACAAGCATAGCTTTAGCGATGCGCCAACCACCCATCCGTATGTAACGGTACCCAATGTGCTAAATAGTAGCTTAAGTGGCAGTAGCTTTACCAACAGCAGGAGTGTTTGGACTAACCATAAATAGATAACAAAAAAACAGGCTAAAACCTCCTAAGGCACCTAACCCCCACTGCTGCGCATCTACTGCTATATGCATCGTAAGCCGCATAATAATAAAACTAGCAGCCAGCAAGACAAGAAAAGCAAGATAAACAAAAGAATTTTTAAGCATTTTTTTTAGATTGATACCATTTTAAAGATCCCGATAATTTCTAACCTTTTATCTTTTTATCTCATTAACATTGTGGTACCCTTCTGCACAACCTTTCTTCCTGTTTCACTATCGGTATATTGTAAACTCCATATAAAGGTACCGCTACCGGTAGGTTTACCTTTTACACTACCATCCCATTTGCGGGTCCAATCAGTTGTTTCCCAAACCAATTGGCCATAGCGGTTATAAATGCGAAAAACAAGGTCGGTTGCTTTCCATGCATTCAACGGATAAAGAAAGTCATTGAGCCCATCGGCATTGGGTGTAAAAGCATTGGGTACTGCTATAAAGCAGTTGTTGGGTACTTTTATCAGATGGATAACAGAATCCTTACAACCATTGGTCTGAGTTACTTCAAGGGAAATCGAAAGTATTGATAAAGATAATGCGCTGGTAAAAAATTGGGCTGGTGGAATACGTTGGTTACTGGTGATTCCATTGCCAAAGTCCCATTTCCAGGCGGCAACCGGGCCTGTGCTTTTATCCGTAAAAATTATTGTATCGCCGGGGCATACAAAAGCCGGGTAATCAAAGGCTGCTTTTACCCGCAGTTCGGAAATGTTCACGACCACCTTTCCAGAATCCGTGCAAACCCCATTGGAAACTTCAAGGCCAACAGATACATCGCCCGGGTCTGCATAAATCCGCCTGTAAACCGATAAATTACCTGTTTGATTGGAACCCAATTCAGTCCAACTCCAACGATTTATACCATTATTTACAGGACTAGAAAAAGTGATGGTATCTGCTTTGCAACTGCTTTTGACCAATACCTCAATGCTGGCCAATACCGAATCGTAAGCGGTAAATGCAGCGCTGTTTCCCATGTCTGTAGCTACATTACAGGCATTAAGTAAAGTGTTTCCATCGCTACCCTGTTTTACTGCTACCGTGTATAGCCCACCAATTGTAATTGGATTTCTTAACTGCAACCTTATCCCCTTTATAAGGTTATTGGAACAATTCACCTGAGTAGCACCTGCAATAGCTATTTGACCCGGACCGGTGATTTCAAAGTCGCTACCATCGGTTGCAATACTGCTACAGCGAATTTCCTGCTGCATCACCAGTTCAATTTCCGTAGGTTTACAGCCAACGGGTTTCACACTTTCAATAGCACTTGGCGTAGGCGGCAGCCTGTTTACTACCAGGGTTTGCCCTTCGGCAAGCGCAGTATCGCAAATGTCGAGCAGTGTATTGCCATCCGAACCTTTTTTAGCACGAAGGGCAAAACTGCCAACAGAAACGGTGCTTGCTGGCGTTATAATAAGTGAATCTGTAACAAATCCAGTTGTGCAACCAACCCCCACCGCTCCTGCAATAGGAACGTTGCCGTTGAAAAATTCCCAATCACTTCCATCGGGTGCAATGCTGCTGCATCTAATAGGCTTGTTCATTTTCAGGTAAAATTGGTTTCCTGAACAACTCACCTGTAGTTCTTTCATCCGTGGCTTTGTTGTATCCGTTATAACGGCAGTACCCCCATTAAATTCCAACTTATAACCAGCTTGATTATTGCTGAAATGGCTTATCAGCAGCAGGTATTCATGGCCCTTTACCAAAGGAGGTCTTTTGCTGAAATTTGGCACATTACCTGCGCACTCATGCTGCCCGGTAGCGGTGGCATTGGTACCGGTTTGTCCAGTAAAGCCGCTCCAATTGGAACTAACACCCAGTGACACATCGGTAAAAATGGTATTAGGATCCTTACCTGTGATGTCAAATAATTGCCAATCGTAATCGCTGTTGGTATTGTTGGGTGTAATTAAAAAGCCCAATGTTCCAGCTTCAAAGCAGGTAAACTTGTAATAATATGGATTCCGGTCATCGAAGATGGTATTGCCGCAAATGGGATTGGGCACCCTTCTGCCCCCACATAGGTTTACGGAAGTTTGAATAAAAGTACCCGTACCACAAACAGGGAAAGCAGTGCTGGGATTTTGCCCGGGTGTATTGCAGGGCGTTTGGGCAAATACGGCAGGCAATTGGAGTGTGCAAAGTGAAAGTGAAAAAAATATACGGGTAAAAAACATAGGCAGTAAAAATAAGCAACAAAAGGAATTTGTGGTCATTAGATATGGCTCACATAAACTTCATACATTTAGATTACTCATATACATTTGCCCGGATTTAGGGGTAAGGTCAATTTGGGATACCTACTGCCCTTGCACACTATTATTGCAACGAACCATCCACTATAATAAAATATTTCCACAAGGAAAATTTGCAAACTTCTTCATTTTATGATAATATGAATGCCCGGATGACTACCATACATCAGAGGTTTTTAAAAATTATTTTCCGCCTATCATTGATGGCTATGGCAACAACAGAGACATAAATGGAAAATTGCAATCCAAAAAAACAACCAAAATAAAATTCAATGGTCATACTTTGGCAGACATACCTGCAAACAGCAGGATATTTACTGCTACCCATAAAAATATCCTTTTTAATTCTGTAAATACCCAAATAAAAGCTTGTAGAAATTTAAACAATGCGCAACGAACTTGTGCTTGAAAAATAATCAGCATGTGCCTGCTCGTAACAACCAGTATTATTTTGCCCATAGTAAAAGAAAAGAATTATAAAAAATACCACCAATTGAAAGGTTCCAAGCCACTGATTCATTTTTGCTTTTGATTAAAGAAGGTGCTGCCCTTGCCCCAAAGCGAACTTTTGGATCACCATTTATACTAACCCAAAAGAAGAAGAAAATAGATGAATAGTAACCTAGGTAGCCTTCAACCCTCAATTAAAATGCTTTGTGGGCTTTTTCCTTTAAATTATATACTAAAGGGCATTTCTAAATATAATTTGCAATATTGTAATAATGTAAGTCTTATCGGGTTATTATAATTGAAGATTGATAAGACTTTCAATATTTTCCCAAATTTAGACGCCTTTCCCGGCATTTTTCCCATTTATGGAAATTTTGCGTCCTTTAGAATACCTAACTTATTGATTATCAAATTATATTTCATTTGGCATAAGGTTTGGATAATAGATATCAGTTCTATTCGTTTTAATTATCAAAAGGACTGCTAAAAAAATTCAGTTACAATCACCTTTTATATCAATCAAATGAAATCTAAATTAAAGTATGTATTGTTTGTTTTGCTCCTTGCCGGAACAGTTTACAGTTGTAAAAAAGCTAACAGTGAAAACGACCCACTCGCACCACCCACTACAAATACCTTTATTGCACCGGAGGGGTATAATTACCAAACTGAAAATGTAGTTTCTATTAATGTAAAATTACTTTCGGGGTCGGGATCAGCCTTGAAAGGAGTGCTTGTAAATATTTACGACAAATTTGATACTGATGGCGGCAAAATACTTTATACAGGTTTAACCGATGGAGCAGGTAAATTAACCGGTAAGATTGCTTTGCCATCCTATCTTACAACTGTAATAGTTGACCCTGCATATATTGGCGTAATGCGCAATGCAAAGGTTGGCATAAGTGGAAATGCCATCACTGCAACCTTAGGTGGACCAAACGGATATGAAGGTAATATTATAGCTAATCAACTATCTCAATTTGAAATGGCTACTATGGATGTCAATCAAATTACTCAACATGGCCTTCCTGATTTTACTTATTTAGGAACCTACAGTCCAGCGGGTGTACCCAATTATCTGGAGCCAGTAGATGATCAAATAGAAAGCAGTTTTTTGGAATACATTAATGCCTCCCTTCCGGAACAAAAGCCAGTACCAACCTTTCACCCTGATTATTTATTACCAGACGCTGCTACCAACCTTAAAATAATTGAAAAAAGCGATGTGTGGGTTACATTTGTACATGAAGGAGCCGGTTTCCTGAATTCTTTATTTTACTATACGTATCCTACAGGCAGTGCCCCTAGTACCATTGAAAATATTAAAGAGGTAAAAGTGATTTTTCCAAACGGTTCCCTCATCGGAAGTGGAGGAGGCATGAAATCGGGTCATAAGGTGAAAATTGGCAGATTTGAAGCAGGCACTACGGTTGCTTTTGGATTGGTAGCCAACGGTTGGGACGGAGGAAATAAAAAAGTAGGTAAAGGTATCCATGTAGTTTTTGCTGACGACAACCTGAACCCCGAAAAAGATCCAAAGCTTCGCAGACACACCGTTCTGCTTTACGATGATAAAAGGAAGCTCTTCCTGACAGGCTTTGAAGACATTTTGAGAGAATCTTCTGGTTGTGATAATGACTTTAATGATATTATATTTTATACCACCTCTAATCCTGTAACAGCTATAAGCACAACAAATGTAAATCCTATAGATAAACCTGTTGACACCGATAAAGACGGCGTTTCTGATGTTTATGACAAATTCCCTAACGATCCTTCAAGAGCCTATATCCGCTATTTCCCAAGCGAAAAAGAATACGGCACTGTTGGATTTGAAGATCTTTGGCCGGCATCGGGCGACTACGACCTAAATGATTTGGTAGTAAATTACAATTATGCGGTGGTAAGTAATGCTCAAAACAAGGCTATTGAAATGCAGGCAAACTATAAAGTGGCTGCCGCAGGTGCTGCATTTATTAATGGCTTCGGCGTTCAACTATCTATGCCATCTTCCTCTGTAAAATCTGTAACAGGATTTAAGCATACAGGCAATGTAAATATTAAACTAAATGCAAATGGAACAGAAAGCGGCCAAACAAATGCCGTAGTTATTCCTTTTGACAATGCTTTTACGCTGCTCAACAAAAGCGGGGGACCTGTAAATACCTTTCCCGGTGTAGCCATTACAGCAAGTACTGAACTAAATTTGATCATTCTTTTCAACAATGCGCTTGATCAAACCTTCTTTAATAACATGATTTTTAATCCTTTTTTAATAGCAAATAAAAACAGAGGAGCGGAAGTGCATCTGCCAGGATATTTGCCTACAAATCTGGCTGATACAAAACTATTTAATACAAGTCAGGATAATACAATGCCTGAGAAAAACAAATACTACAAAACCAAAGACAATATGCCTTACGCCATCAACTTTTTAGAAAAATTTGATTATCCGGCTGAAAAGGTTAATATCAGGGATGCCTATATTAAATATGAAAGCTGGGTAAAATCAGCAGGAACTTCTTTCCCGGATTGGTATAAAGTAAAAACTTCGGAGTACCGGAATAGTGGTAAAATAATAGAGTAAAAAAGAATGATTTTAAATTGTAAAAAGGGTGGCGTAATGGCTACCCTTTTTACTTAGACCCTATACTATAAAGAATACATTTTTTACTAATTGGAGAGATTGAATGCATTAACCCTTTGTGAGGAAGGACGCCTTTGAAATCAGCATTTTTTTGAGATGAAGAAAGCGATGAACATGCAGAATATTTAGGCTTTCATAATAATGTAAAGTCTTTAGAGCATCTCTAAAAACCTCCGATACTGTTTTATACCACTTTCATAACATACTCATTTACAATAGATACGTAACGTATTTCGTTTCTATTCCGGTGAAAATTGGAAGGCACTGTCTGAGTTGTTTTAAGTGGCGCCCTTTATAACCACCTGTTCTTTTGGGCTACCTTTACTGCATCAATTTTATTATGCACATGCAGTTTATGGTAAATTCTTTCAATATGGCCTCTTACCGTTTTAGGGCTTAAAAACAGTACTTCTGCAATTTGCTGATAGTTTTTCCCCGTAGCCAATAGTTGTAAAACTTCTATTTCTCTTTGGCTTAACCGGTAATCTTCCGTACTTTTCAACTTTTTTTTATCTGGAGCAAAATTCAGTAATAATTCAAGTGTTTTAGTAGCTACCGTCGGGCTCATTGGAACGCCGCCATCCAATGCATCTTCTATAGCTGCCATTATTTTTGCTGGCTTTACATCTTTAAGCAGGTAGCCATTCGCACCTGCCTGTATGGCATCAAATATCTTTTTATCATCATCAAATACGGTTAAGATTACCACCTTAATTTCAGGATACATTTCATGTACCAATGATGTGGCCTCAATTCCGTTCATTACCGGCATATCAATATCCATTAATACCACCTGAGGCTTTTCTTTAGAAGCAACGAGCTTTTCGCAAAAATCGCTGCCATTGGTTGCAGTAAGTATAATTTCTAATTCAGCAAAAAATCCAAGATTCATGGATATACTATCTATGAGATCGGCATTATCATCAACAATGGCTATTTTAATGGACATATATGCAAAGATTCATTCTACTGATATAATTAACATGCGGCATTTGCCCTGTTTTACACCGCAAAAACAGGAATAGTAAGCATAAGAGAAGTACCAGAACCCTTTTTACTAATCATTTCAAAGGATCCATTCAATTGTGTCATCCGATGTTGCAAATTCTGCAATCCGTGTCCATTGGCACCCACCTCTTTTGTATCGAAACCCTTTCCATCATCTTGTAAAATAATCTTCAATCCTTCAGCGGTTATGGAAAAAGTGAGCGATACTTCTTTTGCCATCGCATGTTTTTGGATATTCTGTAATCCTTCCTGCAGCACTCTTAAAAGGTTTACTGCCTGCCAGGGCGATAATTGGATAGCCTTTTCATCCGAATAGTGAATCTGATATTGAATGCCACTTTCCGGCACAAAAATTTCTTCAAAAAGCCGATGGATTTTCATAATGAAATCTTCAAGGCGAATCGCATCTTCTTTCAGCACCCAAATGCTTTCCCTTAATTGCCCCATGGCATAACGTGCCTTTTGCTGTAATACTTCTACTTTCTTTAGCAAAACCTGCTTCGGCTGTAATTGTACAGCATTCTCCAGGAAATCTAATTGTGCAATGATATTTGTGAGCTGACTCCCCACATTATCGTGTAGTTCGCTGCTTATTCTGTTGCGCTCCATTTCTAATTGTTGTTGTATTTTAAAGACTTCCATTTGCTGTGTCAGTCTTCTTTGCGCCCACCATTTTGCCATAGTAAAAACACCTAAACCAAACGCAATTATATAAAAGGCGATTAAATACCATTGCAAATACCAGGGTGGTAAAACAGTAAATTCCAGCAAGACAAAATCCTTACTGCTAAAGCCATCCGCATTGGTAGCCTTCATTTTTAGTTTATAATTACCTGATGACAATATGGGGAAACTTAATTGGTACCCTGATGGAACGGGCTGCCATTCCTTATTCCAACCTTCTAATAAATAGAACAGGGATGCTCCACCGGATAAATCAGGATAATTATACCCCACTTCAAAATTAAAATCATGCGAACCAGACGGTAATGATTTGATCGCTCCGGAAGAAAGCAGATCTGCATCAGAGGTGGTTGCCTGATAAATAACAGGATACACTAATGTAGAATCTACTTTAATCCCTTCAACAGAAGCAATGATCAGTCCATCCGTGGTTCCCAATAATAATTGTTGCATGGATGGTGCAAAGAGGACACTTGTGATACTACTACCCTTTCTTTTAATCTTATAAGAAAAAACAGACCTTAACTTTCCATTTTCCAGCAGCATAAGACAGGCATCACTTACCACGAAGCGACGATGCTGTTTATCCAGAAAAGTGTACAAACAACGTTTACCGGTAAATCCCTGCATTTTAGAATATTGAAATACACTATCCTTATAGACAAGATTTAATCCAAATTCGGTAGCCACCCAAATGCTGTCTCCGGTAACAATTACATCATAAACCGTATTACTTAGCAATCCCGATTGACTGTTTAATACCCGCTCTTTCCCATTATTGAAACGGATGAAGGCACCTGAACTGTAGGACGTATAAGCTACGCCACTATCCATGTTAATCGTTTTTTCAACAATATTATCCAGCATCGGTAACATGATCGGTTTGGATTTAATTGAAGCAAAATGAAAAAGTCCCAATGTGTAAGTAGAGATATCAAAAGAACCGTTTGCCAGCAACCTGAATCCACTTAATCCTACTGAATTGGTATATGCAAACGAAGGCTTTACAAGCCCATCCGGTTTCTTAGGGATTTTATAATAGGAAGATATCCCGGTAACATGCAAAAAATCTTTTGTTACGGTAATACTTGTAACCGCATCTGCCTTTATACCACTAAAAACAGGTGGTTTCCCTGGCGAAATCCGCACCAACTCATCATCCACCGATAGCCAGTATTTATCATTATCCTCTGCTATGCGGGCAACTTTTTTACCTTTAAAAAGTACATCAAAACTTCCCGGTTTGAAATGATAAATGCCCTGCCCCATGGTACTAATAAAAACCATACCGCCCGGCCCCATTTTCATAGATGTTATGGCGGCCAAACCGTTTGTTTGGGCAGGTATTAACGTTTTATTACCCTCTTCTGATATCAAAAGTAAATTGCCACTATTGTATTTAAAAAAAAGCAGTGCAGGTTTTCCTTTGTAAATAATACTTACCGGATCTAAATATTTCTTGAAATCATAATTCCCCACTGAGAAGGACATTGTTTTATTTCTTTCGCTCCAAAATATAGAATCGTTTTTGCTTACTACTTTATAATCAGAAAATCTATCTGCATCCTTTATAACTATTTCTTTAGGAAATCCATTAACTACCTCCGGAAATTTCACATCAAACACTTTCCTTAAAAAAGATGGTTTACCAGTGAATTCAACAGCAGCGGCGTTTGCAATAAAATTAGAAAATGAGGCTGTTCCCAATTGTTTGTAAACGGGATAAAGGTCTTTTGGAAATTGAAGCCCTTTGGCGACATACCATTGTATAAACATTTTTTGATTAAGCCCGGCAATAAAAAAATTACCATCTGTAAGCAACCCAAACTGAACCACTTTCTCATGATTGGGTAAGATTAATGGCTGAATACTTTTACCATCACTACAATACAACGAACCACCAGGGGATAGCATCATCATTGCATTGGTAAGAGGCCATGATACCAATTCGGTAATATAGGATTGTGCTAAACCATTTGCAGAAGTAAAATGCTCCATTTTGCTACCGTTAAAAACGGTAACCCCTTTATCCGTTGCTATCCATAAACGATTTTGTTTATCCCACGCTACTTCTTCTACATAATTGCTTAGCAACCCATCGGCCTCCGTAAGCTGAACCGCCATAAAGGGAAGTTGAGCATATGAGAGCCAATGAATATAAAAGAAAAAACACAAAAGAAGCAAAAAAAACTTCATAGCCAGAGATGTAAAATTGCAAATGGCAATAAGCAATAATACGATGATTCCATGAAAGTTTTAATTTATTGGAAGAACAGTTACTATAGGCCTGACCACCTCATTCAAGAAATACCCACCAGTACGTATTTTTTAAACTCAGATGAGCGTAAGCCATCAAAATACTTCTAAAAACAGGGCATTTGCCCCCATTGTATTCATTTGAAAACAACGTGTTTTACACTTTAAAAAATATAATTTATGACACGTAAAATTATCCTGTTTATTACTGCATGTACTTTGGCGGTTAGCCTGTTTGCCAATAACATTCAATTAGAAAATGTAAATCTTAATGGGCAAAATACTACATCTAAATTCAGCCTTGTTGGTTTTGATGTGAATTGGGAAAATAGCTGGCGCCTCGCTAATAATGAACTGAATTGGGATGCCGCCTGGATTTTTGTAAAATACAGAAAAAAAGGTGCCAGCGGTTGGCAGCATGCAACCCTTAATAACACAGGGCATACACCGGGTTCAGGTGCTGCCATTACTTCTTCCCCCGATGGAAAAGGGGCATTCATTTTTAGAAGTGCACCGGGTACAGGCAATGTAAATTTTCCCGGCAATCAACTTCGTTGGAACTATGGAGTGGATGGTGTGTTAGACAGTGATAGTGTAGAAGTAAATGTTTATGCAACCGAAATGGTTTATGTAACAGCAGGTGGTTTTTGGCTGGGAAGCAACGGCACTGAAATGGCTCATTTCAGGCGTGGCGATAAAGACACCACCTATTGGGTAGGCTCCGAAAACCAAATTAACATTGGCACAAGTAATACGACCCTTTTTGCCAGCACTGGCGCACAAGGAGGCACCTTGGGTACTATATCTGCAGCCTACCCAAAAGGCGTAAATGCTTTTTACATTATGAAGTATGAAGTAAGTGAAGGGCAATATGTAGATTTTCTCAACAACCTCGATGCTACCCGTGCTGCCAACAGAAACATAGGTGGATTCACGGGTACGCACCCCAACCTGATAAGCGCCAAGCCAGAAAGAGCAGCTAATGGCGCTTCCCTAGAGGATGTAATGGCTTTTTTAGACTGGTCCGCACTTAGGCCTATGACAGAGTTTGAATATGAAAAAGCGAGCCGCGGTACCAATATTTCGCCCATACCCAACGAATATGTTTGGGGAAATACCACCATTACAGCCTCCTCAGGTGTACTCGATGCCGGTTTAATCAACGAAACAGTGACCACTGGAAATACCAATTATGCAAACTCAATTCAAAGGCCATTGCGCTGTGGCGTATTTGCCACCAATAGCAGCAGCCGGGTAAGCAGTGGCGGCACCTACTTTGGCGTTATGGAAATGAGTGGCAATGTATGGGAACCCGTAATGACTGCAGGCAATGCTGCCGGCCGAACTTTTACCGGACTGCACGGCGACGGTAACCTCGCCAATGACGGCACATCAGATATGGTAAATGGCACAGAAGTAACAACCGGTTGGGGTTACCGTGGCGGTGGCTACAACGAAGGCGCAGATAATCTCGCTACTAGTGCAAGGTTCTTTGCCAGCAGAGGCGCTTTTGTATCAAGTACAACACGCACAGCAGCTTATGGCATCAGGGGTGTTCGCACTGCTCAATAATATTTCATACTCAAAAACCAATATAGGATTATGAAAAAACGAATCATACCATGGCTTTTGACCTTTATTGCACCTTGTTGCCTGGCACAAACAGCCGAGGTTTTTAAAGGTGGTGCAGGCGATGGCTACCAAAAAAGCAGTATTGTACAGCAGAGTGCTACCATTTGGCTAGGGGGCAATGGCGACGGATTTGTACACAATACCTACACGCAAGCAAGCCCAAGCATCTATATGGGTGGCGATGGCGACGGATTTGTACGCAATACCTACACCCAAAGTAGCCCCTCCATTTATAACGGCGGCATAGGCGACGGATTTGCATTTACTAACTACTTACAAGCAAGCGAAGCTATTTGGCTCGGCGGATATGGTGATGGCCATGCTGATAGCAATTACGTCCAAAGTAGCGTTTCATTTTGGCTAGGGGGTGAAGGCGATGGATGGGCGAGTTCTTATCGTCCTGAAGGGCTGCTACCTGTAAGATTTGGCACTTTTACAGCAGAAAAAAAATCTGAAGCACAGGCTTTGCTGAAATGGAATACTTTATCTGAAACCAATAGCAGTCATTTTGAAATTGAACGCAGTACTAATGCCGTAAACTTCACCTACATCGACAAGGTAAATGCTTTTGGCTTTTCAATTTCGCCGAAAAATTATTCCTACACCGATTACAAAGTATTAAGCGGAAATAACTACTATCGGTTAAGACAGGTGGATAAAGATGGAAAGTTTGTGTACACTCCTACCCGCATGGTGATATTCAATGTGGTTACAGCGGCAAGCATACGGATATTCCCCAACCCGGCAAGTTCTTATGTAATGGTTGAATGGCCTGCTGGGGCATCTGCTAAAAAATCCGTAATCAACATGATGGACATGAAAGGAAATGTAGTAAAGCAATGGAAAATACCTGCTGGCATGAATTTACAATCCAAACTTTCGGTTCAGGGACTTCCAAAAGGAACCTATATCATTCACATTATTGGTGAAAAAAGCAATAGTTTCCAAAAACTCCTAATACAATAATCACACATCACATCTTATCGGTTCTGCTTTTGATGGCAGAACCGGTTTTTTCATGCTATCTAAAAAAATTAGGTTGAGTGGAAATCATTTATATATTCAAAATAAATTATCGTCAAACAATAAGACCATATTTATCTCCATTCAACAATCGAGGGATTTAACAGATTGGCTTTTAGAGACATCCTATATTCTTCACCTTAAATACCTACAAACGGCGGTACAACCATGCCTACCAACCAATAGGCAAAGCAGGCAAAAGAAAATATCAAAAAAAAATCAAATCTACCTGGACTGCTTGATAATCAATCGGGAGACTGGCAACGCTTTAGGATATTTATAATATTTTAAAATTTACCATTGAGGAGTATCTGTATAAGTAATATGCACGATAAGTTTGGCATTTTTACCACATAAATCACAATTTGCA
>JBBQXO010000138.1:0-12724 GCA_038209595.1 Chitinophagales bacterium | reverse complement strand
AGGCTTTCCTTATTTCGGAATCTGGGCGGCTAAAGATGCTCCTTTTATTTGCCTCGAACCCTGGTGCGGGCATGCTGATACGTTGGACCATAATCAGGAATTGACGCAAAAGCCCGGTATAGAAAAGCTGAAAGCTGGCGGCCACTGGAAGCGTACCTGGGAGGTGGAAGTTTTTTGAAAATGAAACCATGGGCAATGGAGAATCATAATACCTTCTACATGTATTGGGTAGACTTTCAACCAGTCAACTTTTTTTTAACGCAGAGGGCGCGAAGGTTTATCGCAGTGGGCGCAAAGAAATTTCACCCCCCTTTTAAAATTAGTTTCGGGAAACACAATTAGTGAAGTTCATTTGTTACCTATGGAATGTTTGGAAAGGTATATCTCAGCTTGTGTACTCCTTTTTTTAACGCAGAGGGCGCGAAGGTTTATCGCAATGGGCGCAAAGGGATTTCACCTCCCTTTTAAATTAGTTTCAGGAAACACAATTAGTGGAGTTCATTTGTTACTTATGGACTGTTTGGGAAAGTATATCTTCAACCTGTATACGCCTTTTTTTAACGCAGAGGGTGCAAAGGTTTATCGCAATGGGCGCGAAGGGATTTCACCCCCCTTTTAAAATTTAGTTTCAGGAAACACAATTGGTGAAGTTGATTTGTTGCCTATGGACTGTTTGGATAGGTATATCTTCAACCTGTATACCCCTTTTTTTAACGCAGAGGGCGCGAAGGTTTATCGCAATGGGCGCAAAGCAATTTCACCCCCCTTTTAAAATTTAGTTTCAGGAAACACAATTAGTGAAGTTGATTTGTTGGGTATGGACTGTTTGGATAGGTATATCTTCAACTTGTGTACTCCTTTTTTTAACGCAGAGGGCGCGAAGGTTTATCGCAATGGGCGCAAAGGGATTTCATCGCCCTTTTAAAATTAGTTTCAGGAAACACAATTGGTGAAGTTCATTTGTTGCCTATGGACTGTTTGGAAAGGTATATCTTCAACTTGTATACTCCTTTTTTTAACGCAGAGGGCGCGAAGGTTTATCGCAATGGGCGCAAAAGGATTTCACCCCCCTTTTTAAATTAGTTTCAGGAAACACAATTGGTGAAGTTCATTTGTTACCTATGGACTGTTTGGATAGGTATATCATCAGCTTGTGAACTCCTTTTTTTAACGCAGAGGGCGCGAAGGTTTATCGCAATGGAAGCAAAGGGATTTTCCAGACCTTTAAAAACAATGCTACAAAGGACGATTTGTAGAGTTCATTTGTCACCTATGGACTGTTTGGATAGGTATATCTTCAGCTTGTGTACTCCTTTTTTTAACGCAGAGGGTGCAAAGGTTTATCGCAATGGGCGCAAAGGGATTTTCCATCCTTTTAAAATCAATGTGATAAAAGGCGATTATTGAAGTTTATTTGATATCTGTGGACTGTCTTACAACTTTACCCCATTACAATCAACCCAAGAATAGAATTAACTTCACTAACCTGACAAACCACCTCTTCTCACCTTTCCTTTTCACATCTGCTTACAACCAACATAACTCTATCTTCGCATCCATGCAATGGCAAAGTTTGTACAGTGCGCAGCGAACCGGATCTCAGCCAAAGGAAAAAGGCCCCGGCGAAGTAGCACGCACATCGTTTATCCGTGATTACGACCGCATTATTTTTTCGTCTGCTTTCAGGAGGCTTCAAAATAAAACACAGGTATTTCCGCTACCCGGTGCGGTATTTGTACACAACCGGTTAACCCATAGCCTTGAAGTGGCTTCTGTAGGCCGGTCGCTTGGAAAGGCGGTAGGTGATGGCCTGGCGAAGTTATATGGTGAACCAACAGAAGGCTTTTCCGAGTTCTATAAATACGAATTGCAACATGTAATTGCCGCTGCTTGTCTGGCGCATGATATAGGCAATCCTCCTTTTGGCCATAGCGGCGAGGAAGCCATCCGCATATTTTTCAGAAACCTTGAGGGAGATGCTAAGCAGCGATTCGAAAATGAATTGACCCCAAATCAACAACGAGACTTTTTATATTTTGAGGGGAATGCCAATGCACTGCGAACGCTTACACATGCTTTTGGCGAACCGCTCCAAGGAGGATACCGGCTTACTTTTACCACGCTGGCTTCCATTACAAAATATCCCTGTTCATCACTAGCTGGTTTCAACAAACAACAATTAGCTACCAAAAAGTCGGGATTTTTTGATAGTGAGATACCCGTTTGGCGGCAAATAGCAACTGCTTTGGGTATCCCTAAAACAGCCGAGGAAGCGGAAGTATATGCCCGCCATCCTTTTGTATTTCTTGTGGAAGCAGCAGACGATATTTGTTACCGGGTGATTGATTTTGAAGATGCACACCGGTTGGGCATCATTTCACTGGAGCAATTAAAAGAGCTCTTTCTGGCCTTTTTTGATACAGAAACCGGTTACAATGCCCGTTCGCTGGTAGAAAAAAATCTTGGGCAAATACGTGATGCCAACCAACAGGTACAGTATTTACGTGCCAAACTGATCAACCATCTTGTGTATCGTATGCGGGATATTTTTTTAAGCCATGAAAAAGAACTACTCGCAGGAACAGTAAATAAACCCCTGGTGGATTTTTTGCCGGAAAATGAAAAAAAACTGATGCAAAAAATCGATCAGTTCTCGGTTTCTAAAATCTACAACCACCGGTCAGTAGTAGAAATTGAAGTGGCAGGATACAATGTAATCGGGGCTTTGCTGGAACATTTTATAGGGGCAGTACTTCAACCAAAAGCGAGTAAATCCACGAAATTGTTTAAGTTGATCCCTGAGCAATATGAGGTGCACGCTGGCGAAAAATCAATTTACCACAATCTGCAAGGAGTCGTGGATTATGTTGCGGGTATGACGGATCTCTATGCGATGGATCTGTACCGGAAAATCACTGGAATAGGCTTATAAAATAAAATTTTAGATTAAAAAGGCTTGCATTTTCCAAAAGGAAAAATTAAATTTGGGAAAAACATATATGCAACCTTTCTCCTCAAAAGCGACAGTGCCCCTTTATTTTACTGCTGCAGTCCTTTTATTATGGGGCTTTTCTTTCCATATAGTGGAAACCCTCGGGGCAGAATCTTTCAATTTTGTATTGCCGATAGCCTATTTTTCAGCCCTTATTTTTGTTGTGCTGAGTGTGCGTGAAGTATTAGGTTCGGTAACGATTAACAAAAATGAGCGATTGTTTTGGGTAGCTACGCTTATCCTTTTCAGTATGCTGGCCGGTTTGGTATATGTAATTTCGGGCCGTAATAAGGTTTTGAATATTCAAACAGAATAAATGACATGGTTTTGGATTGCCTTTAGCATTCTTTTGATAGGAGCCGCTTTGGCGGATAGTCTATTGCCTGCACTCCCCGTTCCGCCCATTGCTTTTGCCGCACTATGGATTCAGTAAATTCGCAATCCTGCACCTTTTACCCATTCTTTTCTTTGGATCTGAGCCGGTATCGTTTTAGCTGTTCTGTTGCTTGACTGTTATATTCCTATTTGGGGTACCCGAAAATTTAGAGGTAGAAATATGGGGTTTAGGGCTGTACCTTTGAATTCCTGGCAGTTTTTTGGATGGGTCTCTGGGGGTTATCACCGGCCTTTTTGTGGGTGCACTCCTGGGCGAGCTGGTGGCAAACCAAACCCAAAAAAGGCACTGCGGGTTGCTTTAGGGGCTTTTCCTGGTTTTTTTAGGCGGCTCCCTTATCAAAAAAGTCATTTATTTGTTAATGAGTTATTATCTGAATATTAGTATATAAATAATGCTGCATTTTACCAAAGAAGAATTTTCGCAATGGGAGCGATTTTACCGCGCCAACCTGCTCAACAGTCTAACAGGATTCAAACCCACCCATCTTGTAAGCACCATTTCTGCAAAGGGTATTCCCAACCTTGCGCTTTTTCATAATATTGTTCACTTGGGGGCGGACCCCGCATTGATTGGTATGGTCAACAGACCGAGGGCAGCTGCTCCGCATACTTTATCTCATATTGAAACCCATGGCTTTTGGACACTCAACAGTGTGCATGCCTCCTTTATTGATAAAGCACACCAATGCAGTGCCAAATATGAGGCGGGCATCAATGAGTTTGAAGCCGTCGGGCTGACACCTGCTTTCAAAGACGGTTGCCTGGCTCCGGTTGTTTCTGAAAGTGCGGTTCAATATGCGCTTAAACTGGTAGAGATTGTCCCCATCAAGCACAACAGCACTTTTTTTATCATTGGGAGTATCGAGCAGATATGGGTACAGGAAAACCTTTTAGGGGAAGATGGATTTTTACATCTTGACAAAGAGGAAGCAATTGTAAGTACAGGGCTTGATGCCTATTATAAAACCCATAAACTGGCTAGGTACAAGTATGCCAAACCGGGAGAAGTATCTGTAAAAATCGATTAAAGCCGGAAAGGGATGCCGCAACAATTAATCATACAATATATATTGAGTCATTGTAGCTAACCAATCAGCAGCTACCTCGACTTCAAAAGACTGCCCTGCCATGAGTTTTTCAAATGATCCGGGAACTCCGGTAAGCAAGTCGAGATGTCTTTCTCCTGTGGGATTGGCCATAGTCTTATAAAAGCGGGGCAAGACCTTTTCCGGATATAGCTTCATTAGGGCACTGATAACATGCAGTGCAAATTGGACAGGTTTGAATTTCATTTTATCTGTAACGGTAAAAAATAATCCATTACATTCTTGATCTTGATATAGCCCCCAGGCAGGCTTAAACTGAACAGGCACAAATACAACCCCTTGTGCCTCAGGCCCTTGCAGCAATTGAGTCCATTTGTGCGGATCTACCCAAGGAGCTCCAACTTGCCGGAAAGCAAAATTAGTTCCCCGACCTTCCTGAATGTTGATGCCTTCGAGTAAACCGAACCCTGCATACAAAAATGCTGTTCCCAGATTTTGGATGGCAGGCGAAGTAGGAAAAAACACCCCACCCTGCTCTATAAGATCTTTTAAACGGTTCCATCCACTACAAGGGATTATTTCCAGTAAAAGCTCGGGCAGATATTGATCCTTAAACATCCGGGCCAGTTCCCCGGTGGTGCAACTATGCCGGATTGGAATATTCCATCTGCCAATAAAGGAAGCGCATTTTTCCTCATCAAGCATTGGACCTTCGACGGTTGCCATATCCCCACCTAAAGGATTAGGCCGATCCAGTACCAACAAGGGCTTTCCTATTTGGGCGCATGCCTCCATCAGGTAGCTCAGACTCCATAAATAGGTGTAAAACCGGCACCCCACATCAGGAATATCATAAACAACCGCATCCACCTGTTCCAAAAGCCGGGTATCCACCCCAAGGTTCTCGCCATAAAGACTGTACACAGGCAGCCCGGTAACCTCGTCCCTTTTGTCTGGAACAGATGCTCCATCCGGTGCAGAAGCACTTAGTCCATGCTCAGGTGAAAAAAGAAACGATATTTGAAAACCTGCTTTCAATAAAGCAACCCTGCTTTTTACCTGATGACCCGTATAGGCAGCATCATTGGTTAGCATAGCCAGCTTTTTGCCTTTCCAGGCATTCTTTTTCAAGAAAAAATCGATACCATTTTGAATTGTTAAAGCCATTTGGTAAAAATAATTCATCCATTTTGTAATTGATAATGAATGTATTTGGAAAAATAAATGTAAATTTTTAGCAAAAAATACCAAATTCCTAAATTTTTTAGTAATTTTATGCTTAATTATACATCTGCTATGGCACCATCTACTTCTTTCAGCACTGTTGCCGGTTATGGAAACCGGAAAACATCGAACCCGGCAAGTGTCGGGCAGTATCGTTATGCTTTATCTATACCCTCAGTTGTAACTGCCAAAATTATAGAAGCTTGCATGCAAACAGGTAGCTGGCCCGAAAAAGAGGGAGCACCCCATTTTTCAGCAGAAATACCAATGGCTCATTTTTCAGCCCAACCTCGCATGGAAGATACCATTATCAGATGGACGCAAAGAATTTGCCAGCAACAATCCGGGTTTGAGCTGGTGCTGAATAATTTCGGGGCTTTGCCGCCTGGCCTTGTGTATTTACGGGTACAGGATGCGAGTGCTGTAAAAAATCTTGCCGCTTCGCTCCGTGCAATTGATGGATATTTAACAGGGAATGATCAAACCTCTCTGGAAATCCAGAACCGGATATACCTGCCACTTTTCGAAAAACTGAATCCTCAACGTTATGCTGTACTTTCTAACTGGCTGGCTCGGTGTGAGTGGTGTACAAAAGTACCCATCCAGCAACTTTTATTGCAGCAAAAAAATAGTGGGCGGTGGATAACCGTTCAAAGTTTTTCTCTTCATCAATCACTTTAATATATTTTTCTCTCCTTCAAAAAACATTTAGTTATGCATGCTGTACATTCTGTCCTGTCGCCCATGTATCCCGTAAACCAATACATGGTCATCATCCGCCCCTGCGAAACTGTTATGAATCGGATCAAGGCAATTCGCAACGACTGGAAGACCAATTTTCATCTGCAAACCTCTCAATTGCAGGGAGGATTTTTTATGTTGGCAAGATTTAGTCAGTTTGCCATGCTCGAACAGCGGGTAACCGATAAAATAAAGATGATTGCGATGGAGGCCGCTCCCTTCAGGCTTCAATTAAAAGATTATACTGCAATCCCCGACCACAGCATCGGTACCGGTATTGTGAATCCTGCAGGACTTAAAGCAATTGTAAAAATGCTACGACGTGAACAAAGGATTTTAAAAGGTGGTGGCGAACTTCCTTTCTTTAATGATCAGCCCGGACTTTGGATAGCCACAAGATTGCAACAGAAACAATACCATGAAATTTATAACCGATATAAAAACAGGCATTTTACCGCTGCCTTTGTAGCAGAAAATATGATCCTGTTGCGTAAGGCTGCTGGTCAAAAGCAATGGACTGTCTTGGAAAATATGCCCTTACAAAACCTGCCAGTCTTCAGCCAGCAAGGGATGTTGTTTTAGGCGTACAAATATTTTGGGCCAAGAAGACCACTTCTCTATTTTCTCCTATTCCATATTTCCTAAACTATGATTCAACATTTGCAAAACTATGATTCAACATTTGCAAAACTATGATTCAATTAGGGGCTGGTATAAATCCCGAAAATAGGTTTTTACAAAATCAAAAAGGGATTTTACACATGGAGGGGATTGATGAAGATATAGAATCAACCCTAAAGCCACAATACATTGAAGAACATGCCAGGAACATTGTAAATAAAGCGGAAAGTCCGGATGTAGGTTTGGCATATAGCCTGAACCCCTATCAGGGATGTACACATGGTTGCGCCCACTGCTATGCCCGCAACGCTCATGAATATTGGGGCTTTAGCGCCGGGCTGGATTTTGAACAAAAGATAATCGTAAAAAAGAACGCACCTCAATTGCTGAAAGCCTTTTAGAATAAACCCGGTTGCCAAGGGGCTTCCCTTTCGCTGAGTGGTAACACGGATTGCTATCAACCCGCGGAGCAGCATTTCCGTTTGACCTGGCAACTGATAGAGGTTTGCCAACGCTACCAAAAACCTGTAAGCATTATTACAAAAAAAGCAGGTATCCTGAAAGATGCTGATTTGTTGATACCCATGGGGCAAGCAGGATTGGCCGCAGTGATGATGACCATCACTACTTTGCAGGAACCGCATCGGCGGGCCATGGAACCACTAACTACCACTGCATTGCAAAGACTTAGGGTGATAGAAACTTTAAGTCAAAAAGGGGTACCGGTTGGGGTAATGATGAGGGCAGTCATCCCCGGAATCAATGATCATGAAATGCATGCTATTTTAAAGGCCGCTTAGGAAGCGGGTGCAAAGTTTGCCGGATATACTTTCGTCCGGCTCAATAGGTCGATCAAGCTTGTTTTTCACGAATGGTTGCACCGGCATTTTCCTGACAGGGCGAATAAAGTATGGAGACAAATAGAAGAAGGCCATGGAGGCAAAGTAAATGATAGCCGTTTTGGTACCCGCATGCGTGGGGAAGGACCGATTGCAGATCTGATTAACCAGCAGTTCAAAAAATACTGCACCCTATTTGGTTATAATATGGCAGGATGGAAGCCCGATAACAGTAAATTCATGAGACCCGGCCAACAACTAAGCCTGTTTTAAACGAAAATAAAACCGGACCATTACCCTGCTATACTTTAATGTAAATCTTATTGCGGTCGAGCAGCCAGGCAAGAAACCAGTAAAAGGTAATCATCACCAATGCATATAATAAGGACCCATTTCGGGGATCGCTGCTGATGGGATCACAAATATTTTGATAAAACCAACTAAAAGCATTGGTGTAGGTGGGATTCCCTGCTTCGGTCACCCCATTTTGCCAGCGCAACAGACTTATAATACGGGGCAAAAAACCACTTAATACAAAAATAAACAATGGATTTTTACCAAATACATCGAAAAACCGGCTCCATGCTCCGCGAATTTGTTTGAATTCAATGAGGTACACCATTACCCCAAGCGTCATCAATGCGAGTCCGGTGCTATATAAAACATAACTGCTTGTCCATAATTTTTTATTGATCGGAAAAGCTGTATCCCAGATCAGACCGCTAAGGGTAAAAACGATTCCTGCCAGCAAAAGGTGGCTTAGCATTTCAAAATTTTTGCCCTTTTGCTGAATATACTGACCTGTAAAATAGCCAAATACCACCTGAACGATTGCAGGAACAGTGCTCAACAATCCCTCGGGGTCAAAAGGAACCCCTTCACCTTTGTAGATATGGGGTAGTCCCAGAATTGAACGGTCCCATTGAGTACCAATAAAGCCCTCGAGACTATAAGGATCAGCCGGATTACCTGCCACCACTATCGCCCAATATCCCAGCAAAATAAGGGTACATAGGAAAAAAGCCAAACCAGGCCTTGTAAAAAAGGCGATGATACTGGCAAAAAGATAGGCTAATGCAATACGTTGGAGTACCCCCAGAATACGGATACCTGATTCGGGGTTTTGTGGATCCACCCAGTATTTGAAAACCAACGATTCGCCCGACCATTTTACAAAAGGGGCCCAATTAAGAAAAAGCCCAATGGCGAAAATCAGGACAAAACGCTTGAACACTTTTTGCCAAAATGCAGCCGCACCAGCCTGTTGCAGTCTCGGCATTACAAAAGCCATGGCATTACCCACCGCAAAAAGAAAGAAAGGAAAAACCAAATCTGTGGGAGTGACTCCGTGCCATGGGGCATGCTCAAGAGGGCCGTAAATATGGCTCCAACTACCCGGATTGTTAACTGTAATCATCAGGGCAACCGTTGCTCCCCGAAAAACATCCAATGAGTAATACCTTTCTTTCACGCTACAATAAATTAAAAATGAAAATTATAGAAAACTTATTGATTTAGAGCAGATAAGATTATAATAAGTGGATGCATTAGCTATAACAAAGCTTGTTACGCGAAATCAGGAACTTAAAATTGTACGAAAAAACAAAAAAAAAATATACGCTTTTAATGAATCTAACGTTTTCATTCAGAATCACTCATTTCAATAAAAAAAAATGCAAGCAAAGCTAATTCGGATTTTACCCTTGAAGGCAGTATGGATAGCTTCCTTTTTTCTACTTTGTACAGCCGTCGTCCATGCTCAATTAGCAGGAACATCGAGTGTTTCTGCATCTGAAAAATCAATGAAACAAGCACCGAAAAAAATGATTGCTTTTGCCAATTATGGGGAAGCTCCCCGAAGCGAATTTTTTATAGGGCCATCCCTTTTATTTAACAACAACTCTTCTTTGGGTTTTACTGCTGCTTATACCCGCTATTTTCAGGGAAACCTGGGAGCAACCGCGGAACTAAGCTATTTTTCAGGTGAAGCTGATCAGATTAAAAGAACACAGGTGGTTGCCATGGGTGGTGTTTCTTACTACATTCAGGTTCCGGCATTGCCAGAATTGAGTGTTGCCCCATACGTAATGATAGGGCTTTCTCCATCAACCAGTAAAAGCATGCGAACAGAATCAAATGGCGCCGTTACTAAGGGTACAGCATTTGTAGCAGCTTTAGGAACTGCCATTTCGTATGAAGTTTCTCCGGCTATCAATGCAGCTATTCGGGTTGATTTGAATCCTACTATAATCAATGGCTTTACCAACAACAATATTCGTATTGGGGCAGGTATTATATTAAGAAGTTTTTAAAAGGAATTTCTTAAATCACATTATAGGGCATCTCTAAAAACCCCCGATACCGCGTTATACCAAGTTCATAACATCCTCATTTACAGAAGTAAACTCCGGTGTTATAAAATTGGCAAGTCTTGTCTGAGTGATGTTTTGAGGCGCTATAGAATAGACCAATAGCTGTTGATGAATGAGATATTTATCACAGCCTTTTTTATAATATAAAAATCATTAAACAACTGTGGTACTTTGCTTATTTTTGAAGCCCATAAAATAAACACAGTTACCATGCTGTTCTAATTACATATTATGAGTTTTGAAAAAAATATCCTGATTACAGGAGGTGCGGGCTTTATTGGAAGTCATGTTATACGTTTATTTGTAAATCAATATCCCTCCTACCGGATTGTAAACCTTGATGCCTTGACCTATGCGGGTAATCTGGAAAATCTTCGGGATGTTGAAAATGCACCCAATTATGTTTTTTCGCATACCAATTTGCTAGAGCCCGAAGCCCTGCAAACGGTATTTGCAACTTATGGTATTACCGATGTGATTCACCTTGCTGCAGAGAGTCATGTGGATCGAAGTATATTAAGTCCACTAGATTTTGTACATACCAATGTATTAGGGACCATAAATTTGCTGGAAGCAGCCAAAAAGTACTGGAATGGTTCTTTCGAGGGCAAGCGTTTTTACCACATCAGTACCGATGAGGTATACGGTGCTTTGGGAAGCGAAGGCTTTTTTACAGAAACTACGCGCTACGACCCACACAGCCCCTATAGTGCCAGCAAGGCAGCCAGCGATCATTTTGTAAGAGCCTATGCTGACACTTATGGAATGTCAACCATCATCAGTAATTGCAGTAATAATTATGGGCCTTTCCATTTTCCTGAAAAACTAATTCCACTTTTCATACAAAATATTCGTCAGAAAAAGCCGCTACCGGTTTATGGGGATGGTTTATATACCCGCGATTGGCTGTATGTAAAAGACCATGCAACTGCTATTGATGCGGTTTTTCACAAAGGGAAAATGCACGAAACTTACAATATCGGAGGTTTTAATGAGTGGAAAAACATAGATCTGGTAAAATTACTTTGCCAATTGATGGATGAAAAAATAGGACGCAAACCCGGAGAAAGTGAAAAATTGATCACTTATGTTAAAGATCGTCCGGGGCATGACCGCCGCTACGCAATTGATGCCACCAAGATCAATAAAGAGTTGGGTTGGGCGCCTTCTGTTACTTTCGAAGAAGGCCTTAGTCTTACCATTGACTGGTTTTTAGAGAATACCGAATGGCTGGATAATGTTACAAGCGGTGCATATCTTCAGTACTACGAAACACAATACGAGAAGAGATAATTTGTGTTTTTGCAAAAAACTACTTGTCTTTTATATTAGAAATTATGGTCCCGCTAAAGGAAAAAAACTTGCCATGGAAATTATAGAAACACCCCTAAAAGGTTGCTATCTGCTGCGCAATAAATTGTTTTACGATGGTCGTGGCTATTTTTTTGAGTCATTCAACCATGAAAAATTTTCAAGTGTCACTGGCTGGGAAGGGCAATTTGTACAAGACAACCAATCGGAGTCTGAATATGGTGTAGTACGTGGATTGCATTTTCAAAAAGGTGATTTTGCCCAAGCTAAACTGGTGAGGGTCATCAAAGGAAAAGTGCTGGATGTGGCAGTAGATCTTCGTTCTGATAGCCCAACGATGGGAAAGGTATATACGGCTGTACTTAGTGATGACAATGAGAATCAATTGTTTATACCACGTGGGTTTGCTCATGGATTCTCAGTTTTAAGCCCTACTGCTACTTTTTTCTACAAGTGCGATAGTTACTACAATAAGGCCTCCGAAGGAGGTATCCATCCACTGGATACTACTTTGCAAATTGATTGGGGAATTGACTGGAAGTCTGCTAAACTTTCCGAAAAAGATCAAAATACCATGAGCTATGCTGATTATTTAGCCACTCAATAAGGTTATTAAGCATATACGTTGGATTCATTTCTATTTCTTTAAACCATTTTATTCTTTGCTTTTGCGCTATTCTAACTCCAAAGGGTCTGAATAATAAATAACAAATAATGAATAACAAACAAACAAATATATGAAAGGGATAATACTGGCTGGCGGCAGTGGTACTAGATTGTACCCGATTACTAAAGGAATCAGCAAACAACTGATGCCTATTTATGATAAACCGATGATCTATTATCCACTGAGTGTATTGATGCTGTCAGGAATTCGTGAGATTCTGATAATTACCACACCGGAGGATCAGGAGCAATTTATCCGTTTGCTTGGCGATGGAAGTCAGGTAGGTTGCCGGTTTGAGTATGCTGTACAAGAAGTGCCTAACGGACTGGCACAGGCATTTGTAATAGGCGAATCATTTATAGGAGATGATAAAGTATGTCTGGTACTGGGAGACAATATTTTTTATGGCAGTGGGTTTGGTAACCTTGTGCGCAGTTTTGCGGATGTAGAAGGAGCGGCAGTATTTGCTTATGAAGTAAACGATCCTGAACGATATGGCGTGGTAGCATTTGACG
>JBBQXO010000137.1:0-12839 GCA_038209595.1 Chitinophagales bacterium | reverse complement strand
TGGTAAAACAATTGAGGGTTGGCTTATTGGTAGCCTTTACAAACGCCGCATTTTAATAATAATGCCGTAGGCATGGCATATCGGTAGCATATAGTAAAGTGAAGGGTTGTATTATAATGCCGTAGGCATGGCATATCGGTAGCAAGTAGTATCGTTATGGATGCATCAGAACGCCGTAAGCATGACATATTTCGTAGAGCAGTGCATAGCAGCAGACAAATCATAATCCATACATCTGGTAAATCGCCCGCCCTGAATAAATGGCAAATCCCACCATTATACTTTCTTTGCTGTGGCACGGTATAGGGTATAACCGAACCGGAAGTTGCTGTGGATTTACATCACCCAATGCTATGATGGGCACGGGGTTGCTCGACCGTTACAAGGTGTATTGGGAAAATTCCTCCGATACGCTTGTGCTTTATTTGAATTTTTATGATGCCGGTATTTTGCGGGCACCCGTAGGATTTAATTACCGTAAGTTAAATGTACGCTAAGAGAAAAGTGTTTGGGTTTGTTTAAAAGGCGAGCCGGAAACTGCCAAACACACCAAACCTTGCTACGCGCTCTGTGGGTAACGGCCGCGGACTGATGCGCCATACAAGATCAAGACGCAATACTTTCAGAATATTATCTACCCCGGTGCCAGCTTCCATATACATTTTGCCTCCAAGGTCTGTAAAAGGGTGATCGGGTACAAAATTCAATTCCCTGTTGGCATCGCTCAGATCGGCCCAAATGGTTTTTACATTCCAAAACTGCCGCCACTTCAGTCGCCGGGTAAGCGCTGTGTATTTGAATATACCGCTACCAATATTATGTTCCAGCGATGCGCCGGCATATTCGCTATTGATAAATTCAAAACGATTCATCAGGTTAAAAGCATATTTGTTGTAATAGTAAATTTCATTTCCCGGAGGTACATTTAAAAGCATGTAAGGGAGGGTGCCAAATACCTTTCCTCCATATATGGAATAGTCAATGCTTCCATAGGGCGATATTTGAACATAATCGTTTATCCGGGTACTTATTTTAGTATAATCGTAGTTGCTGTTCAATACGCCACTGAAACCCTTATGCAACTGAACCTCTACGGTTGGGTAATCGCTTCCGAGGCTTGTACGGAAATAATTCCCTTCCAGAAACTTTTCCAGATAAGAAAAACGCAGTGTAACTGATGCTTCAAAATTGTTGAGTGCTTCTCCTTTTCCGTTGGTAAAAAAGCTTTTTTCGGGTAGATTTTTTAACGGTAAAAAAGTTTTATGCTGCGCTCCGATATTAATACTGAATCCGCCGCGGGTACTTTTAAAATATTCAATTTCCTGCATCGATACTTTCAGGAATTTGATGGGGATATTCGGTTTACGTACCGCCAGTGTAAAAATGTTATCGAGGCTTACCTCGTCAAAATAATTCTGCCCATTGTCGAGATCCCTCAGAAAAGTACCATGAATATAAGTCCGTGGATTTTTGTTTAAAAAATAGTAGGCCTCCGCTTTACCTTTTAGTTTTTGGTCGCCAAAACCATAGGCAAGGTAACCGTGCAGATACCAGTTGGGGCTGAAACCAGGCGTGGTTCCCAAATCAAAACGGGTTCTCAGTCCCTCCCAGGCATTGGCGCTGATCCAGTTAAACCAGGGGCCAATCTCATAATTACCCAGCGTTTTATAACCGGTTGTAAGCGTGTAAAGTGTATTGGTATATTTTTTAAAAAGTGGCATCTGCTGCAGCGTATCAATCATTTGATAAATACCTGCTTCATTCCTTGTAAGGGCTTCGTGCCGGGATCCGGTCCAGAAGGAATCCGTCTGATTTTCGGCTTGTGGCAGTACCACCACTTCTTCACTCAGCCGGTTGGCCATCAGTTCCCGGGCAATGGCATCCTCATCAAAACCAACGTTTCGGTAGGTAGTGGTTTTGCGCCCCTTCATGCCAAAGCGGTTTTTTCCAATTGGGAATACATCCGCAATAAACTTGTCTTTCGATAAAAACCAGCTACTGTCATTTACCATAACATAATCCTGATAAATACTCAGATTTTCTATATGGTTGATGGTGGTAGTTCCCGTGAGCCTTAGTTGAATTCTTTGTACCGAAAAACTGGAATCGTGTACCCAGGCATCGCCTTCAAAAGTGTTTTCTCCTTTACGTTTGGGGCTAAATACCCAATGGAAAAAGCGCCTCCCATTGGTCATAACCGTATCCGGTGTGCTATAATTGTAAAAATGATCTCCCTGATTGCTCAGCGGACTTATAAATTGCTTATCAAAAACCGGGATAAAATTGCTGTAAACATTCACATTCTGATACATGCCACCCAGCAGTTTGGTCACACTTTCGTTGTTGATGCCATTGGTTTTACTGGCACGGATCACTTCCCGGGTCCTTTTGGGGAATCGCTGATAATAATAATCCGAAATGGTTTCTGCAAGGTAAATAGGCAAAATGGGAGCCCCTCCTTCTGAACTATCCACCCGGTCGAGCACAAACGTAAAGGGCTTCATGATTTTCATATCTCCCAGTTTCTCTTTGTTTACCCGGTTAAAATCCAGTTCCAGTTTATTATGCAGTTCGTACGAAAAAGCAGGGAAACGGCTCCGGTCGTTTATAGGTTTGTTTCGCACTATTTTACGCCAGAGTATCAAGCCCCGGTTGGCTTTGGTTTTCACTACCACACCTTGGGTTATTGCCCTTTCAAGGTTGATGGATAGCAGATTTGTATCTTTTACTCCGGCTGTATAAATTACGTATTTATCGTAGCCAACATAGGTTATTACAATAGAGTCATCTGCAGTTATGTCGGTGTAATAGGTAAATAAACCAAGTGAATCTGTAGTCGTTCCTTTTTGCGAAGGGTAGCCCACCACCGAAGCGTACGGGATGGGTTCTTCATTGTGCCGGTCCTTTACCAATCCCCTTACCAACAGGTTTTGTGCGGAAGCATCAGGGGAAAATGCGGTATAGATGGCCAAAACAAAAAGAAAACGGAACATTAAGTGCAAAGGTAGGTAGCTGCATGTACTACATCATAAAAATACCTGCCACTTATAAATATCAGGCGTTAATAATCATTTAAGTTCTTTTTATGGCTTAGATGTGGCTAGCCTGCTGGCATTCGATTAACTTTGCCTCACCTTACACTGTTTTAAGCATCTTATTTATGATAAAATATCCATTAAAGCCAGTTATCTATATTCTGGTTATTGCAGGTTTCATTTTAACCTGCGCAGACCCCGCAGGGGCGCAGAGCCGTAAAAGAAAAAAGAAAAAAGGACCTTCCCCAACAGAAATGCTTACCCAAAATTTACAGAAACATGTGGTTTTGCTGGCTAGTGATAGCCTCGAAGGTCGCAGAACAGGAACCATAGGTGAGCAAAAAACAGTAGCATACCTGGCGGCTTTTTACACAGCTCTTGATATTCACCCCAAGGGTACAGAAGGATATCTTCAGCCCTTTTCGATTGAGGAAGGCAAAGGGTTTACAGCCAAAAGCAAATTAAATGTAGCAGGCGTAGTTCTGGAACCTAATGAAGATTATTTTCCTCTGCCATGGTCTTCCGAAGGCAAAATTAATACTACAGCCAGCGTGTCGCTGCATGAAAGTGGGGATACCTGGTGGATAGATATCAACCGTACTTTGGAGGAAAACCAAAATAATCCCCATTTCTTACTCGCTACGCATTTGCTCAATGACGCTAAATCAGCGAAGGAAAACGGCGCTACCGCAATTATTTTTTATAATAGTGTAAAACCTGCTGAGGAAATGACATACATGCCGAAAGACCGGACAGAACCCATAGGTATACCGGTCGTTTACTTAACGGCAAATGCCATTCGGAAACTGAGTATCGACCATACCAGTAACCCCAAACTGATTGCTTCCCTTGGGTTTGAAAAATTAGGGAGAACCGGCACCAATGTTGTCAGTTTTATTGATAATAAAGCCCTTTTTACGGTAGTTATTGGCGCACATCTCGATCATCTTGGTTATGGGGAAGATGAAAATAGCCGGCATACAGGCGAACCTGCTATTCACAATGGGGCAGACGACAATGCAAGCGGTACCGCTGCAGTTTTAGAAGTCGCCCGGTTGTTGAAAGAAAAAAAGGATAACCGATTCAATTTCCTGTTTATCCATTTCAGTGGAGAAGAACTAGGTTTATACGGAAGCAAATATTTTACCGATCATCCCACCATTAATCTCGGGGAAGTAAGCTATATGATCAACCTTGATATGGTTGGCAGACTTAGTGATAGCAAAGCGCTGACCGTTGGCGGGTTTGGCACTTCGCCTGCATGGCCCGAACTTACCCGTTCACAACAGGGTTTCTTATTAAAAGTAGATAGTTCCGGCACCGGCCCTAGCGACCATACGTCTTTTTACAGAAAAGATATTCCGGTTTTGTTTTTATTTACCGGCCTTCATACCGATTATCACAAACCGGGCGATGATGCCGATAAAATCAATTACAACGGCCTTGCAGAAATTGTAACCTACCTCGAAAATATAATCACAGCAAGCCCTGAGGATAAAAAACTTGCTTTTACAAAAACCAAAGAACAGTCCATGGGCGGCAGGGGTTTCAAGGTAAGTATTGGCATTATGCCCGACTATACATTCAGTGGTACCGGAGTAAAAGCGGATGGCATTATTGAAGGTCGTCCTGCTGAAAAAGCAGGTTTGCTCACAAATGATGTCATCTTGCAGTTGGGGCCACACCTTATTAACAGTGTAGAGACCTATATGCAGGCGCTCAATCGTTTCGAAAAAGGCGAAACTACCATCATTACTATCAAACGCGGCAATGAAGTACTCGAAAAAAATATAACTTTTTAAGTGCCTGTTTATGCCTCAGCTTGTTATCAATAACCAAATGCTGGCCTCAGAATTTTTTGAGGATGCCTTGTTGTTGGGGATACAGTGCCCTTTAGAAGCACATCGTTTTGTATGGCAAATTAATCGCAGTTTTGGTTATTCTTTTGCCTATCAGCAAGGGGCAGAAATTGAGGTAAAAGTGTTGAAACGTACTTACCTGCACCCGGTGTATCAGTGTGCCGAACCCAATATGGAACTCCTTCATTTGCTTTATGTAAATGAAGATGATGGCAAACACCTGCTCCCTGAACTAAAGCACATCGATTTCCTTTGGTTGCTAAAGGGGCTCCCTCCCAATAATGGTTTTCACCTCTTACTCATGCAGGAGCTGCGCAAAATAGATCAGGTACAATTGGTACTGGAACTTACTAACGAAAAAATTAAAAATAAAGAACACCTTATTTTCTGATTGGGTACCTTGAAAGGAAAGCACTATATTTAACTAATTAATGAACGTATAAATCAGCAAACCATGTGGCAGGAAAAAGACAATAAACTATACCGAAAATTTAAGTTCAAAGATTTTAGTGAGGCTTTCGCTTTCATGACGCGGGTAGCCATCCTTGCTGAAAAGCAGGATCATCATCCCTTTTGGAGCAATGTGTACAATACCGTAGAAATATGGCTGAATACCCATGATGCAGGAGACGTGGTAACAGAGAAAGACCACAAACTTTCAAAAGCGATTGATGGGCTGGGAGCAGATTAAATACCACGCTATTTCTTATCCCCTGTAACAATTTTACCAATATCAGAGAAAGTAAATTCTGTGTTGTATGTGGGCTGTGTGCCTGAGATATAGTAAAGCTAAATTACATTTCTGGCATAATTCATTCAGTCAGACTTACTGCTGGTTTTCTTTTCTTACGGCCACGTATACATTGTTTTTAAAAAAAATGTACGAAATTTAGTTTGTGTATTTAGTATCAAACACCCCTTTTGTCACTTCCTTTCTATTGCCAAGAGTGTCTTTTGAGGTAAAATAAAATCTACCAGATACTATTTTATTCAACGTATCAAGTTTTGTTATGGTCATCTTTCCGCTTTCAATAAAATAAGTCTTACCTTCTTTTGCGTTGTAATAACCTCCTCCATCATAGTCATAAGGATTCACACTATTAAAAACATGTGTGAGAGAATACTCTCCTGTTCCAAATACTGGTATTTTTTGGAGCAAGATGCTGCCAGCAAAATCTAATGAGTATCGTGCGTCAATCCCTTGAATAGAAAGAAAACCCGCTTTATAATATAATGTGTATTCTGAGGTATAGTAAACACTAATTGGGCGAACATTTCCGAATAGTGTTGTAGAAGGAATAAATGCTTTATTGTCAATATAGCATCCAAAAGTATTTAACCCATTTTGTGTTTCCGAAGGAAATTGTAAAATAATGTCATCGTTATTTCGGCAAGAAATAAATAGTGCCATTAAGCTTAAGTAAATAAATACTCTTTTCATAATCAGTTTATAATCCACTGCTTGCCAATACCTTACAGCGTTTACTCCGCAAATAATTTATTTCCATGGTATTCGCTGCGATAGCAATTTTTTAATTAGAGCAATATGAAATTAATAAAAATTAGGCGTATTTTGTTTAGCATTAACTTTTTCTTAGCTACGCTCAATAATGCGAAGTATAGGCAGGTTACGTACCTGTCTATATGCAAATAAGAGATTTCTCGCAACGAGAAGGTAAAAGCACTTAAAAAAACTATTATTGATGAGATGCTGTCATCATTCTATATGCCTTCTTATTTAAGAATGTTCATTTTTATCGCGTCTTTCAAGCCATAGAGACTTGTAAATAATTGTCACCCTGTTCAAGCCCATGCGTTGATGGTTTTGCCTGATGATTATAGGCGGTGTGCGCACCGTTGCCTGTAGTAATTTTTTATAAGTCTTATTCCACAGCTTCAGCAAGCCAATTAAAAAGATTCCAATAACAAAAGGAAGGCTGCTCTTTTGGGAGCAGCCTTCCTTTTGTTATCTCAAGTGCGCTCTTGCTTTTGGCAAGGTGCAATTTACACATCTGTGTACAAAATAATTACTACAATTCAGTTGCTTTTAGACCACTGTTTATTTTCACCTCGCTGATGTTGATTTCTTGATCCATAGGGCCAATAGCCACCTGTAACTTAGTAGCTACTTTAATACCATTAAATTCTTTGTAATCCATAAATTTAGTAGTCAGCGAAACCTTTCCCATCGGGCCAGCTTCCTGTTCCCGGCTATCCTGCACTTTCAGACCTGTTACTACATCATAATAATTCAGTATGGTACCTCCATCAGGTTTGGTTATTTCCACCACGTTGGCTTCTTTACCATCTACCATTTCTTTGTTTTTCAAGGCGAATTTGTAACCCGATTGACCAAGCATATACTTCTCTTCAAAAAACGAGGCTTTTAGATTCATTTCATTTTTGGCCTCATCATTTATTTCCTGATCCATACCCTGCGCTTGCACACTGTAAGTATCTCCGTTTTTTACTTGCTTCATGGCAGTCATACCACCCATATTCACCTCTGTAGCAAACCCGGTAGGCAAGATGAATTTTTGTATAAAATCGAGCTCCTGCCCCATCACACTCATTTTTCCTGCAAGGTAAACGTCTTTCAGGTTGTTCACAGCTTCGGCCGTACCTACTGCTTCCGATGCCTTTTTAATAATGGCGGAAGCATCCTGCGCCTGAACCAAGGTAAAGGAAAGTAATCCAAAACCCATTAGGGTTAATACTTTTTTCAATTTCATTTTTATAGTTATTTATTTTAACAAAAATAAGATTGCAAAGTACAATCATTGATATAACACTTGTTTTGAAATAACGGTTCATTAACTTGCCTGAAATCTGAAGAAATATGGCAGGAAAAATGATGGGGCTTGCAATGGCAGTGCTTATGGCTGCAAGTGGATTACAGGCACATATCAACGATACATTGATCTTACAGAACTTAGGATCAGAAATTCTAAAAAATAGTCAGGCTTACGCCAACCTAAGGGTGCTTACGAAGGATATTGGATCGCGGCTGAGTGGCGGCAAAGGTGCAGCCATGGCGGTGGCGGCAACTGCTGCCATGCTGCGTAAGGCAGGGGCAGATACCGTTTACACACAGCCGGTTATGGTGCCGCATTGGGAGCGTGGCTCAAAAGAAGAGGGTGTGGCAGTGTATGACAATAACCAACGGCAGCGGCTGCGGGTATGTCTTTTGGGCATGAGCGTGGGAACCCCGGCCAATGGGTTAAATGCCGAAGTGGTGATGGTGCATGATTTTGACGAATTGCAGGCCTTAGGCAAAGAAAAAGTAGCCGGAAAAATTGTCTTTATCAATTATCCCATGCGCCCCGAACTGGTGCAAAATGGTTATGGCGATGCCGTTCGTTTTCGCTCCTCAGGTCCTGTTGAGGCAGGGCGGCTTGGAGCAGTTGCAGTACTCATACGCAGTGTTACCCATGCTCTCGATACTTTTCCACATACCGGTACCACCCGCTACGATCAAGAAGTAACTCCTATCCCGGCTTTTGCTTGCAGCACCGTGGACGCAGAGTGGTTGTCTGAAAAAATGAACGTTGGTAAAAAGCCGGTCAGTATATATCTCAAAGCGCGTCCGCAGTCTTTTCCCGATGCATTGAGTTATAACGTTATTGGAGAAATCAAGGGCAGCGAATTTCCAGATGAGATCATTACGGTGGGAGGCCATCTCGATAGCTGGGATCTTGGCGAAGGAGCCCACGACGATGGCTCGGGTTGTGTGCAAAGCATTGAAGTGATCCGCGCCATAAAGGCATTGGGGCTAAAACCCAAAAGAACCATCCGTGCGGTCATGTTTATGAACGAAGAAAATGGGCTGAAGGGCGCATTGGCCTATGCTGACTCCGCTGAAAACCGAAAAGAAAAGCATGTGTATGCTATTGAAAGCGATCTCGGGGCTTTTTCGCCGGTATACATTACTTTGGGGGGTACGCCCACTCAAAACGAAAGGGTAAGAAACTGGCTTCCTTTGCTGCGACCTTATTGGGTATTGCTGATGCCGGATGGCGGTCCGGGTGCTGATATTGGTCCTTTGCGGAGGCTAGGCCCCATGGTCAGCAATATGATCCCTTACAGCCAGCGCTACTTCGACTATCACCATGCTGCAAGCGATCGGCTTGAGGCAGTAAACAAGCGGGAAATGGAACTTGGGGCCACAGCACTTGCCGCCATGTGCTGGCTTGCGAGTGAATGGGGCGTAGGGAAATAGTCCCGTTTATTTTCCAAATACAGCAATAAAACCAATTACCAGCCCAAATCCAATGAGAATCAATGCAGAAATGCGGTTGATTATATGCAGGGTGCGCGGGGTAAGCCATTGCCGCAACTGACCGGCCAGTACGACTTTAAGTAAATCGGCTGAAACCACCACCAGCAGGCAGCTCCCGAATAAAAGAATCCGCTCGTTAAAGGGCAGGTAGGCAAAAGCAGTACAGGTAGTGAGCCAGAAAAGGAGGGCGCCAGGGTTCATGGTATTGATCAGGAAACCCTGTAACCCGTATTTGGCCAGGTCACGCCGGCGACGTGATACATCGAGTTCGCTGTTATCCATCACAGCGTCTTTCCGGAAAAAGAAGGACCAAAGTCCCATAATAAAAAGGATAACCGCCCCAATAAGCGCGATGGTTTTTTCGTAAGCAAGCGCCAGTCTTACCAGTTCAGCAGCCATATTGCCACATAAAACCAGGAATACATCACTCAGCGATACCCCGGCGGCAAACGAATAGCCGGCCTTATGACCGTTGCGCAGGCTTAACTTAATAATGGTAAAAACAACAGGACCTACCGAAATGGAAAGCAATAATCCAAGCCCAAGTCCTTTCAAAAAAATAGCATCCATAGGCAATTAAATCAGGGCACCTTCTGTGCTTTGGGGTAAATCCTTTTGTAGAAAGCTATACTTTTTCGACATTTTCGGCAATAAAACGTTGCCAGTCCTGCAACATATGGCCTTTCATTACCCTCGGAAATTTGTGCTGTCCCCCCATTTTGCCCTTACTCGCCATAAAATCCATAAACACATGTTCCGGGAGTATTTCCACCAGTACTTCTTTCAAGGCATGCTTTCTTTCCACGCCATAATCATCATTAATTTCTGACAGGGTGGCATCAATCATCTCCCTGACGGCTGCTGTATCCGCTTCATCGTCGCAGGCAAGGTACCAGTGGTGGGCAAAAAAAGTGCCATAGGGAACCCCGGCCACCGTAAACTCCGGAATCGAAATTTTGAGTTTATCACTCACCACACTAATCGCCTTGTTCATGTTCTCCACACTCAGGTGTTCCCCTACAAGGCTTAAAAAATGCCGGGTTCTTCCGGTAATGATGATTTCATGTTTTTGTATATCCACAAAACGGATGGTATCCCCGATCAGGTAGCGCCAGGTGCCGGCATTGGTACTGATGAGTAAAGCATAATCTTTGTTGAGAACCACTTCGTTAATCATCAAAGCTTTAGGGTTGGCTACCATGTTGCCATCGACATCAAAATTTTCCTTGTCAAATGGGATGAATTCAAAAAAAATATTGTTGTTCAGCACCAATTGCATCCCCCGCATATTTTGCCGGCTTTGAAAAGCCAGAAACCCTTCGCTTGCCAGATATGTTTCTATATACTGAATGGGTTTTCCCAATAGTTTCTCAAAACCGGCCTTGTAAGGCTCTAGCGCCACCCCACCATGAACATAAAAGCTCAGGTTCGGCCATATTTCATGAATATTTTTTAGGTTGTACCGTTCAATAATCTTTTCAATACAAATTTGCAGCCAGGCCGGAACCCCCACAATAAAGCCAATATCCCATTGTGGCGCTTTTTCCACAATTTCCTCGATTTTTTTGGCCCAATCTTTTTCCCTGGCAATTTTTTTGCCTGGTTTATACAACCGTTGAAACCAAAAAGGAAGATTTTTTTGCTGAATACCACTCAGATCGCCGGCATAATAAGTAGCACTTTTTTGCAGGGTGGTGCTTCCGCCAAGGATCATCCATCCTTTTGGAAGGGCTCTGTAATTGATATCATGATAACCCGCCAGTGTAAAAAGTTGCCGCAAGCTCGTAATGGTATTTGATTTTATCAGGTCGCGGGTAATAGGAATGTATTTGCTAGCTGCTTCGCTTGTACCACTGCTCAGCGCAAAATATTTGATAGTCCCAGGCCAGCATACATCGGGTACTCCATCCAGTGTTTTGTACCAGAAAGCCTTGTACAAAGCATTGTAGTCGTAGGCAGGCACCTTGGTTTGAAAGGCTTTCCCTATATGCTTTGACATAAGAATGGTATCAAAATTAAATTGCTGCCCGAACTCGGTGTATTTTGCTTTATGCATTAAACGCTTCAATACCCGCAATTGCTGCGACCGGGCATCTACCCCGGGTAAACGAAGGATTCGTGCAATAGCGGCAGGAATAGCATAATCAAGTAATGGCATAGACGGTGAAAAGAGTATACGTTCAAAAATAAACGAAACTAAGGGTTGCGTTGCAAAAAATATTCCCATTCATCCAAATCAGGGAGCCATATACACAAAAAAGAGTCCCCTTAAAGAGGACTCTTCGTTCAAATAAGGGCCGATAATGATGTATCGACAGTTCCATCAAGCAGTTAGTTTTGGTCTAACGATGGCTTACGACACCTATAAAACTGCTGGAAGCAGTTTAAAAAGTAAGTTTGTGAGTATTTTATTAAGCATTTTCATAGATACGAATATCTATTAGACAATGCTATAGTTTGAAATGCTGCATAAAAGAAAAAAAATCAAGATTGCCACCCTCTTTTGGGGGTTACAAGCTCCCGAAAGGCAAAAATAAGGCAGGCAAAAATCAGAAAAAGGGCAGCATATCCAATATTTTTATCCATTTCACCCTGACTTCTAAAAATACCCCACAAGGCCCAACAAACAACAAGGCTATAAGCAGGTCGGTGCCATTTGAGGGAAAACCAAATCGACAAAACCCCAGCGATACCCATCATCAGGATGCTCCAGATCGTATCGCTTATGCCAAAACCATTCCAGTCGTAATGAACGAGTAAGGCAGTAGTATTGGCAATTGTGGCCACACTGATCCAACCTAAGTAAATAATAAAAGGCACTTCCACCAACAAATGATCTCTTTTTCTCGGATGCGCCCTTTTTTGGGTAATTCTCACAAAAAGAAGAATAAGCGTTACCAGCAGTAATACCATGATTATAAGGCTTAAAGGAAGATTCAGGTAATGCCAGGTCAGGATCCAGCTACCATTTAGCAGACAACTCACCCAAAAAAGAGGTAGTATGTATTTTATCCGCTGAACCCTTTGGTCTACGTCGGGTAAATAGATCAGCAGTTTATTGCTATATCCCACAAAAACCAGTAACCACATATAAATGACGCCCCAGATACTGAAAGTAAACCCATCCGGAACGAACTTATTAGGATATAAAGCAGATAATTCACCAGTATCGTACCCGTTTAGCGGTAAATAATTAGCCAATACGTTCAGACTAAACATAAAAAGGAACGAAAGCCAGGTAAGAATGATATAAAAAAATCTATTCATGAAATGGGTTGTTTAATCTACAAATTTATAAAACCCTTTTTGGTTCAACTAATTTTTTAAGTTTTTACATTTGAAAATAAAGGATTCTCCTATCTTCGCAGCCCAATTTCAAAAAAAAGGAATTTTTAGATCCGGGCGTGGTGAAATTGGTAGACATATCAGACTTAGGATCTGACGCCGCGAGGCATGGGGGTTCGAGTCCCTCCGCCCGGACATTTTAAAACAGGGTACTACCTTTAAGGGTTGTACCCTGTTTTGTTTATTGGATGTTCAGATTATCCATTTTCAACCCAGGTTGCAGCAATTGGGAGGTAAATGAAATAATGGTGGGACTTTCCACCTTTTTTATAGGCGTTTTTGTGTACTACAAATTTAATTATTTCAACCTAAGGTTGCAGC
>JBBQXO010000136.1:0-12848 GCA_038209595.1 Chitinophagales bacterium | reverse complement strand
TTCTTAGATAACAGTATTATACCGCAAAACTCTCCCCGCAGCCGCAACTTCGGCTTGCGTTCGGATTATTAAAGTAAAAACCTTTTCCGTTTAATCCGTCTGAAAATTCGAGTTCGGTATTGACGAGGTACAAAAAACTTTTCAGATCACAAACAATTTTCAATCCCTTGTCTTCAAATACCTGATCCATGGGTTTTTGCTCATTGTCAAAATCCATTTTATAGGTAAGACCACTACATCCACCGCCAACAACACTGACCCGAAGGAAATAATCATCTCCTTGAACAACCCCAGCATCCTGCATCAGGTTTTCAACTTTTAGCTTTGCCTTATCACTAATGGTAATAGCACTATCTGTAGCTACCATACTTTACTCCTTTTAAATAAATACTATCAAAAAATATGCCGGTTACTCTTTTGTCGATAGAAAAGCAGCAACCGGCAGATTATATTTTAAGTAAATTAACCAGTAGAATAATATTCCACAGTAGATTTACTTGTAATTTGTTTACTAGTGTTATACTAAATATTGTAACGCAACTTTCCATGTAAAGTAAACTATGAGCATTTACACATTTGCTGTAAGCCTTTTCGCGTTTAACTTAATACTAGTGCACAAGACTCTCTTCAAACTGAATGCTTTCCAGGCCATTTTTAACCCGATAGTCATTTATTGCTGACTTAATGGCGTCTTCGGCCAATACAGAACAGTGAATTTTTACCGGAGGGAGATTTAACTCCTCAACAATAGTCATGTTGTCGATAGTTAAAGCCTCATCTACACTCTTGCCTTTAAGCCACTCGGTAGCCAAACTGCTTGAAGCGATAGCAGAACCACAACCAAATGTTTTAAATTTGGCATCGGTAATGGTTCCGGTAAATTCGTCTACTTCTATTTGCAGGCGCATAACGTCTCCGCACTCAGGAGCTCCTACCAATCCGGTACCTACATTTTTTTTGCTTTTATCAAGCGTACCAACATTCTTAGGATTAGAATAATGATCTATTACTTTTTCTGAATATGCCATGATTATATTTTTTTATTAATGTTTAAAATTAAGTTTAATCAATGAAGATTACAGTAATATACGAAATTAAATTTTAATGGTGCGCCCATTCAATAGATTCCATATCAACACCATCTTTATACATTTCCCAAAGCGGACTCATATCACGCAACTTTAAAACAGTATCGGTAACTGCCTTGATGGTGTAATCTATCTGATCTTCGGTAGTAAAGCGGCTTAATCCGAACCGGAGAGAACTGTGTGCCAAATCGTCGCCAAGGCCCAGTGCTTTCAATACATAACTAGGCTCGAGGCTTGCAGAGGTACAGGCTGAACCTGAACTTACTGCAATGTTCTTATTGAACCCCATCATCAGGCCTTCGCCTTCTACATATTTAAAACTGATATTGCTTACATGAGGTAAACGGCTGTTTACATCTCCGTTTACATAGGCTTCTTCCACCTGTACGAGCGCCTGTTCGAGTTTATCCCGCAAACGACTTGTATGGGCTGCATCCTGTTCCATTTCAACCATGGCGAGTTCGCAAGCCTTACCAAATCCTACAATACCTGGGACATTCAAGGTACCGCTACGCATGCCTCTTTCGTGGCCACCACCATCAATTTGGGCAGTAACCTTAACCCTTGGGTTTTTACGACGCACATAAAGAGCACCGACACCTTTAGGGCCATACATTTTATGGGCGGTAAAAGCCATGACATCAATACCATCCTTATTTACATCAACAGGTATTTTACCTACCGCCTGTACTGCATCGCTAAATAAAAGTACTCCATTTTTGCGGGCAATGTCACTGATGGCTTTCATCGGTTGAATGACCCCAATTTCATTATTGGCATACATGATGGCAATCAGAATGGTGGTTGGCTTCATGGCCGCTTCGAGTTCTTTCAGATCGATCATGCCATTTTCCTGCACATCAAGGTAAGTTACCTCTCCACCCATTTTCTCCACATGCTTACATGCATCCAAAACGGCTTTGTGCTCAATATTGCAGGTAATTATATGATTGCCTTTACTGGCGTACATTTCAAAAACACCCTTGATACCAAGGTTATCTCCTTCGGTAGCACCACTTGTAAAAATAATTTCTTTTGGTTCCGCACCAATCAACTTGGCAACCTGCTCCCTTGCGTAGTCAACTGCTTCTTCAGCAGCCCAACCAAAAGGGTGGTTCCGGCTAGCGGCATTCCCGAAATTATTGGTAAAATAAGGGATCATAGCTTCCACAACTCTCGGATCACAGGCTGTAGTCGAATTGTTGTCAAGATAAATTGGAAATTGAAGACTCATATATATATTTGATTTTTGCAGCCATACATGGCTATTATTTACTTTGTTTATTAAGTGTAAACACAAAATTAGTTGATTTAGTTCTGTGGATAACACTATGTATTATACTTTAAGGCTTTTTCCGGTTTTCGAAATGAAAATAACCCTATTTTGCCCCTAAATTAACAAACATGCTAAAAATTGAGCACATTGGTATTGCGGTATCTGCCCTCGAAAAATCAATTCCCTTGTTTGAAAAGCTATTAAATACTCCGGTTTACAAAACGGAGGAGGTTGTTTCAGAAAATGTACGCACTGCTTTTTTATCCTCCGGACCTAATAAAATTGAACTTTTGGCCAGTACGGATCCGGATGGAGTGATCGCAAAATTTATTGCTAAAAAAGGAGAAGGTATCCACCATATTGCCTTTGAAGTACAGGATATATTGGCCGAAATGAAGCGTTTACAAGCCGAGGGATTTACCCTGCTAAACGAAACTCCTAAGAACGGAGCAGATAACAAGCTTGTTTGTTTTTTGCACCCAAGGGATACCAATGGCGTGCTGATAGAATTATGTCAGGAAAAAAAAGCAACCTGAGTGTTTAGGGAATTACAAACCTAATTTTTCGGCAGCCTGCACTGCGGCAAGCTGACTCGCATCTTTTTTGTTAAATCCCCGCCCGGCAGCAATTATTTCCCCGTCTACTTTTACCCCAACGATAAATAATCGGCGGCCTTTCTCCTGTTTTTCCTCAAGGGTTTCAAATTCTAAGCTTTTGGAATGCTTGCCAGCCCAACCAATCAACTTGTTTTTTACGTTGATGTCGAGGCTTTCCAGCTCATCTACAAACATGTAGGGAGAAATAATATTTTTTATTACCCAGCGATGCGTGGCATTATAGCCCTTATCGAGGTAAACGGCACCCACCAAAGCTTCCAGTGTATTTCCAAAAATCTGACTGTTTTTGAGTGAGGAATCTATTTTATTAAAAATGGTGATTTTTTTCAACCCCATTTTAATGGCAATATCATTCAGCTTTTGCCTGTTTACCATTTTACTGCGCATTTCAGTAAGGAAACCCTCTCCTTTTTTTGCATAACGCATAAAAAGGTAATCGGCAACAATGGCACTCAGGATGGCATCACCAAGGTATTCCAGTCTTTCGTTATTTTCTTCGGGATTGTCACGAATGCTTCGATGACTTAAGGCAATGGTGTATAACTCGATTTTTCCGGGTTTTAAACCCAGAACCTGCCGGATGGCTTTTTTGAAAACCTGTTGTTGGCTATCAGAACCGAAAAAGGATTGAAGAATACTCACTGGCATTGTATAAATACGGCAACCAAACAGGGCAAAATCCAGATTATTTCAAAAAAATACAACTTAATCCTCATATTTTTTAACAATAACACAGGCATTATGTCCACCAAAACCAAAGGTATTGCTTAAGGCTGCCCGCACTTTACGTTTTTGAGGCTGACCAAAAGTAAAATTCAATTTCGGATCCAATTCCGGATCGTCGGTAAAATGATTGATAGTAGGAGGTACAATATCGTGTACCACACTTTGTATACAGGCTATAGCCTCAATTACACCGGCTGCACCCAGGCAATGGCCTGTCATAGATTTGGTACTGCTGATGTTGAGATTGTACGCATGAACCCCAAAAACATCCTGTATGGCCTTTACTTCTGCGCCATCCCCAAGCGGCGTACTTGTGCCATGGGTATTGATGTAGTCGATGTCATCGGCTTTCATACCCGCGTCTGCCAGGGCGGCAATCATTACATTTTTTGCGCCTAACCCTTCAGGATGCGGTGCGGTGATATGGTAGGCATCGGCACTTGCCCCTGTACCTGCAATTTCACAGATAATATTGGCGCCTCTTGCTTTGGCATATTCCAGTTCCTCCAATATCAGCATCCCTGCACCTTCCCCCATTACAAAACCGTCGCGATCCTTGTCGTAGGGTCTGCTAGCTGTTTCAGGGCTGTCATTGCGCTCGCTCAATGCCTTCATAGCATTAAATCCGCCAACGCCCGCCTTACAAACTACCGCTTCACTACCTCCTGTAAGCACCATATCCACTTTTCCCATCCTGATGAGGTCGAACGCGACCCCAATAGCATTGGTACTCGAAGCACAGGCACTCGTTACAGAAAAGTTAGGACCCCGCAATCCATGCCGCATACTCATTTGACCAGCAGCAATATCGGAAATCATTTTGGGGATAAAAAAGGGATTGAACCTTGGCGTACCATCACCAAGGGCAAACTCCATCACTTCTTCCTGAAAAGTAATCAGACCACCAATACCGCTTGCAGAAATTACTCCGCAACGGCCAGGATTGAAGCCAGACTGAACAATGCCTGAATGGGCCATCGCCTCATCACTTGCTACAAGCGCTAGTTGACAGTAACGGTCAATCTTCCTTGCCTCCTTTCGATCCATGAAATGGAGTGGATCAAAATTCTTCAATTCGCAGGCAAACCGCGTTTTAAACTTGGTTGCATCAAACAGGGTGATAGGAGCAGCACCGCTCTTTCCGGCCAATAAGTTTTGCCAGAAGGAATCAAGTGTACCTCCAATGGGTGTTAAAGCCCCTATTCCGGTAACGACAACTCGTTTTAATACCATAAATAATTACGCTGCTGATTTCAGGAAAAAAACGGGAACACGCAGGGGTCAGCCCCCTGCGTGTTCCCTGATGGTGGTCACAATTCTTTTTACTTTGCGTGCTCTTCCAGGTAAGTAATAGCCTGTCCAACAGTGGTAATGGTTTCGGCCTGCTCATCAGGAATAGAAATGTTGAACTCTTTTTCAAACTCCATTATGAGTTCTACAGTGTCTAAAGAATCAGCGCCAAGGTCATTGGTAAAAGAAGCTTCGAGGGTTACTTCGGCCTCGTCAACGCCCAATTTATCGACAATGATTTTCTTTACTCTTGTTGCGATGTCGCTCATGATTGTATTTTTTATAGGGGGCAAAAATATACTTTTTGGCATATAAACAAAATCGAGTATTGAAATGGAATGTGCAAAACATTGTTTGCGGTTCATTTTCAATGGCTTACGCTCAATCAAATCCTTAACAAAACAATCGATTTAGGGTGTAAATGTAGAAAAAATCAAAAAAAGTTTGGTGATTTTATTTTGAAAACAGGTGGTTTAGGGTACAAAAAAATATTTTTACCCAAGAGGTTTGATTTTTCGGCTAATTTCGCTCCTCGGAGAGTAAAGTGTATAACTCACACAAAATATCCGGCCACCGATTCAGATATTTCCCAAAAAAACCTCGGTTTAATGAGCCATAGCTCCCGGGTATAATGTAGTAAGGGTATTTGCGTTAATAAGGTATTACCAAAAAAAGCATTCAGTGAAAGCAATTATACCGGTTGCAGGTGCGGGCACAAGATTGAGACCCCACACCTATACACAGCCAAAAGCATTGATTCCCATCGCAGGAAAAACAATTCTTAGTTTTATCGTTGATCAGTTACAGGAAGCCGGTATCCGGGATTTCGTTTTTGTAGTGGGTTATCTTGGAGAAAAAATTCATGAATACGTCAATTCGGCCTATCCGCATCTGAATACCCATTTTGTATACCAAAATGAAAGACAAGGAACCGGCCATGCGGTAAAACTGGCAAAAGAGTTTATTAATAATGATGAAATAATGGTGGTTTTGGGCGATACCATCTGCGAATTTGATGTGCACATGGTGGTAAACAGCCCCGAAAACATGCTGGCCATAAAGAAAGTAGATGATCCCCGGATGTTTGGAGTAGCCGAAATTGAAGACAATGGCTGGGTGGAACGGGTGGTGGAAAAGCCCGCCATCCCAAAAAGTAATATGGCACTTGTAGGCATTTACAAGATTAAGGACAGTGCCATCTTATTCGAATGCCTGGAACAATTGCAAATGGAAAACATGGACCGGGATAAAGATCAAAACCTCACAGACGCACTACAGTGCATGATTGAAAAGGGTTCAAAATTCCGCTCCTTCCGGGTTAAAAACTGGTTTGATTGTGGCAAAAAAGAAACATTGCTCGAAAGCAATGCTACTTTACTAAAGAAATTTGGAGGCAATACCAACCCGCTGAACCACCATTTTGAAAATACCATTATCATTCCGCCGGTAAGCATTGGCGCAGGTTGTACTATAAAAAATACCATCATAGGGCCACATGTATCCATTGGCAGCAATACCATTATCAATTATTCCATCCTTCGCGACAGCATTATAGGTTCCTATACAAGTCTTTACGAAGTAGTTCTTGACAATTCACTGATTGGAAGCGATGCAAGTGTGAAAGGATTAAGCCGCAACCTGAATATTGGAGACAATACCGAAATTGACTTCGGGTAAAGTCAGGTTTCTAAAAAAATATCTAGCTGCTTACGGGCTTCTGGTTCCGTCAAATCATTATTTTTAAGCATCCCTTTTATTAATTTCCCCTTAACAACCTCATTTTTACGGGCAAGTGCCATAGTAAGATCCGTGAGAAAACGCAATCCGATAACAAGGATGGCAGCCTCCTCCCCCTTTTGAAACAGGATAAAAGTAAATACGCCTAAAATAGCCACAAACTGCTGTATAAATATTCGCAGGTAGGGTTGAAACATTAATTCTTTTATTGTGTACTGATGAAACTTTCCACCAAAAAACCAATCGCTTGTAAGCCGACTGATTTGAGTGATGGCAAGCAGGGAAAAAACCAATAAAAATTCCCTGTTACTCAGTAAGGCTCCATAATTCTCGAAAATATGAAAGGGTTCCACAATTCCATTTACTCCCTTTCCGAAAAAAAGAAATACAAAAACGGATTGTATGCCCACAAAGAAAAAATAGTGCATGATAAAGAAAGGGATACTTCCAAAATGATTCATAGTATCATATGGATCCATTTTTACAGACATTTGATGTGCCTTACCATATTTCCAAACGACTATCATTTTCACGATATGGGTTATGCCGATGATAATGGTTTCGAAAAAATAGGCCATCACAACAAGTAAAGGGTTCCAGTGGCCAAAAAACAGCCCTCCTAACATAAAGATCGTTTGAAACCATATCCAGAAATTATGTTTGCCCGGTGCTATAATGCCTCCAATAAATCCAAACCAAGGGTTTGCTTTTTCCATATGTTGCAAAAAACGCTAAATATTTTTATGATATGATACCTCCCATTGGGTATTTTTTCAAAACAGTTACCTGCACACAGTATTCCTGTTAAATAAAAAGCTCTTCCCTCCTACTGTCGTTTAGGGGATAAAATGGCTCTGATAATCAGCAAAAGGTAAAAGGTATCTTGGAGTATATAGGTTTAGGCAAATTGAAACGGAACCTTCCAGCAAAAAAAACCTAAGAAACCATTGAAGTATAAGAACCACTCCCTCTGTTCCTGAAAATAGAAAAATTATTTTATAAAAATTGACAATTGACTATAGGACGTGTTCATTTTTAGAGAAGATTTGTGAAAACTATCGGCATTATAAAACAGAAAAGCCCCGCCAGATAACTATATTCACTAATCAATCACCTTTTTGTGTATAATTACTATTATTGTAATTATGACTAAAGAGATATTTCCCTTCTGCATTATGAACCAACAAAACTTGCCAACCTACTTTACTTTTCTCATCGTAAAGGTATTTATGAAGAGCATCAATAGCAGAAGTGTCAATCACCTTAGTAGTGGCCATTACATTAATATAATAAAATTCACAAGGAATATCTTCCACCTTTAAAACAGTAGAAGCTTTGTTTGCTCTCTCTAATTTCAACTTCCATTCACCAGTTAATTCTCCACACATTAAATAATTACAAGAATGGAAAATAAATGAGGATAGTATTATTATAATAGTTGCTTTCATTATTTTACCATTTGCCATTCAAATATTCTATCTTCTCGTGGTCCTATATCAGGATAACGAACTAATCCATGCTATTTTACCACTTGTTAATAACCTCCTTATTATGTTTCAAATCGCTCCATTCAAAAGCAGCAGAATTTCCGATAATGCGATATCTTCCTATCCATGTGTTTCACATGATTCCATTACTTCTATCACCTGTTAAAAGCACTCTATATTCCATTAAGGGCATCTCTAAAAATCACTCAGACAAGGCCTGTCCACTATTCATAAAAAAAATCCAACCCTTACACACCTGTTATTTGCCATTCCTTTTTCAGCCTTCGGGTAAGCATTCTATTGGCCGCCTCATTGTCAACAAACATTTCCTTTTTGGCATCCCAATTCAAATCTTGCCGAAGGGTATAAGCTATGTTGGTGATATTACAAACTGTGGAAGTTCTATGTCCTATTTCCACATCGCAAATAGGCTTCGCCCTGCTATCTATACATTTTATAAAGTCAGCATAATGATTATCTGAAAAGTAAACCCGGCTATCACTATCCAGTATTTTAATATCTTTAATATGTACAGGATCGGTTATAATCTTGCCGCGCTGAACAGTAAGCGAGCCCTTGCTTCCATTGAAACGGCAATATTGCGTACTACCAGGACTTTGCAAACTGTGCATCATGGTAAAGCGAGGATATTTTAATATCAGGTTGCCCATTTCGGGTGCTATAGGTGCAAACAATTGCAAAGGTCCGGTTTCATCGGTATTCATACCCCATTGAGCAATATCAAACATATGAGCACCCCAATCGGTAATCATACCGCCACCAAAATCAGCATACTTACGCCAATACGGCCATATCTTTTTTTCATAACTTTCATCAGGTGCCAGATCCTGATGGTAGGGTCTTTGCACTTCGTTAGGTCCCAACCAGGCATTCCAATCGAGGCCAGCAGGCAATGGCTGTTCGGGCAGGTCAAACTCCTGCACCGGCGGTCCTATATTTACCACTACACTCGATACATCACCTATGTATCCGTTGCGCACCAATTCAACCGCCTGCCTGAATTCGGGCCATGAACGCTGCATGCTGCCGGTTTGAAACACCCGCTTATACTTTCGGGCTGCATTTACCATGGCTCTGCCTTCTGCCACCGTCAGGGCAAGTGGCTTTTCGCAATACACATCCTTACCAGCTTCGCAGGCCTTTACCGACATTACCGCATGCCAATGGTCGGGGCTTGCAATAATAACAGCATCAACCGACTTATCCGCCAGTATTTCCCTGAAATCCTTATGCCCCTTACAACTATTGTAATCGGGCTTATTTAGCGTGTTGGCATAATATTGGTTCACCTGCGTCTGCATGCGCTTCATTTTAAAATCAAATACATCAGAGGCCGCTACCATTTGCACATTTGGCAAATTCAAAAAGGCATTTGCCAACCCACTACTTTGTTTGCCACAACCAATGATGGCCAAATTCTTTTTATCGCTCGGCGCAGTAAAACCACGGCCAAGCACATGCCGAGGTACTATAAAAAAGGCAGAGGCAAAGCTTGCATCCCGCAGAAACTTGCGGCGCGATTGATTTTTACTATTCGTTTTTTCTGACATAGCTTTCAAAATAAGTACCGTACAATAAATAATTACGAGATGGCAAGCTAATGGTTTTTGTTTAAAAAAAGGAAAACCATTTTTTTGAGTTTTGCTTATAAACCCAGTCAAAGTTCGTTACACATGAAAACCCCAAAAGCAGCGGCACGACCACCCCATCAGGAGGGGCATATATGATAAATAAAAAAGCAACCGATAGTTACCGTACTAAAAAATTTCCATTTAAAATCCCATTTACTGCCGGAAGACCTTGACTACCGACAGCCTACCCTAACTATCGTAAGGCAAGCTACCGATAGGCAGGGCAGGCACCACGAATGAGTATCAGGGACTTGCTTACCAACAGGCAGGATTCATCACCGAATGGGGCGGAACAGGTATGACAATAAAATTAAGTCTCTACGGCCGTAGAGACACACTAAAAAATACACATAAGAAAGTAAGTGGTACTAGTGTTATTTTATCTATATTGTGATACATTTATCCTTGAAACGTGAACGGTAAATCGGGAGCAATTTCACTTTTGCCGACTGCCTTTTCTCATTTAACTTAGCACTGTTATTCATATTTAGTAATTTTTCAAATGAAGTACTTGCCAAGCGATAAAGAAGGGTAATATTACTTGGGCATCTTAAAGAACTATTATATTGATAAATAAGGGGAAAAGAGGATTGAATAACTCGACATTGAGTTTAAAAATCTTGAACACTTAACGCAATTCGCTAAATGATTTATTTTGATAGAATTCGATAGTCTTTATTTTGAATAGCAATTTTTAACTGCTCTAAATTCTGAATATCAATTCCAAGCCCTATAACAGTATAAGCATAAATATTCTTTTTATATTTTTTATATATTAAACAAATATTATGGAGGGCGTTTGCACCTACTTCGAAAAAAATAAAGTTTACAGTATTACCCTCCCCATACAATATGAGTCGCTTATTTGGGAAATTCTCAATTACCATATCAAACCTATTATACTCCTCAGAAGGTTCAACCATTTTTAGAATCATCCCTTTTTTTCTTTTCAAAAATGGAATAATTTTTTTATCAATTTCCGTAGTTGAGTAATATAAGGAGAAATTTTCATGAGAAATACTGCGTATTAAGCTAGAATCATTATTTGACACTGTCTGACCAACCAAACTTGTTTTTATAAAAATGAACAATACAAAGTATAATTTTTTTATATAGATCATAAATTAAAATTTTGGGCGGGTACCAGATATTACAATTATTGGAAGAAAATAACTCATTTAATTTTTACAGGATGATTTGGTGATTTCGGAGATATATTCACTGCAGCAATTAAGAAATATTTTATTGATCATACTTATACAAATTATAATATAAACAAAACCAAAACATGTAATGATAATTAGAAAAACTCGAATCGATGTCTACAGGAGTTGTGATTAATTTTCCAGCCGCAAGCAGATCGTCAATGATTTGGAGATACTTTGAGAAGTTTTCCTGGTCTACCTCACTTTTAGATTAATCCTCTTCCTCTCCAATTTTGGTATTATCAGAAATCTGGCTAATTTAAGCCAAAATATCGGCATCCTCCTGCTATGCAGAAAAATCAGCCTCATTTGCAGAGTGACCTTTTATTGGATCCGGCGTTATCTTGGCATGCTGCTTTTTACTTCTTTTACAATAACAAAAAAATAATCGTTTTGCACCATAATCCCATTTGCCAACTTTTCTCCTCCCGCTACCCCATCATTAGCCGGCATGACAGGGATTAGCTACTAAAAGGGAGTTTTCATTTCGTACTAACACTAAGTTTCTAAAACCGCTAAAACATCCGCTGGATCAGCCTTTGCAGGAAGAGTAATTTTATCAATACAGTTTCACCTAAAATCCGATAAACAAACAAATAGGGGAATTTTTTGAATGAAATTCGCCTGTGAATTCCATCCTTCAAATTAAAATAGTGGTTCGGGGTTTCTGAAAGCCTTCTATACAGTTGTTTGGCCTCCTCCTCAAAGGATTGTCCAAGGTTGGGTGAAATTTGCTCATAATAGTAAATAGCCTCGTTTAATTGATTGAGTACATGTTAACTAATTCTACCTTCTATAGCATTTCTTTTCGCCTTTAATCTTTTTAATACTTCCTCCATTGAAAGAACCTCAGCAGTACCATAGCTACTCTATCATCCACCATTTGGATATACTTTAGAATTTTTTCTTCGTCTATTATTCATGATAAATCACTTGCATTTTCATTTTCATCCACCCTGTTTATATTGGAGAACTCACCTAATACATCAATATCATCCTGAAGAGCGGAAAAAATTAACACCTTTTCTTTGGCTGGCAGGCTTTTTATTTCATCAATTATTATCATAATAACCTGTTTTTAGCTTGTTTTGCAATTATCAAAAATAAGGAAATTAAACAACCATTCCCTTTGCCAATTTTTCGCAATAAATTACCCCATCACCCAAGCTGGCATGATATGGGCAAGCGGCTGGAAACTTGCATGTGCCGAAAGCAATACAGGTTCTTTACCTGCCTGGTGCCGGTACCATGGAAACATCTAATTTATGGTATCATATCCACCATTCGAAAGGGAACATATCATCCATCTGGGTTAAATCTGCCAAGATTTCTTTGGGAAGTTCCAATCCTTTTCACAAAAGTGATACATACAATTTATGCCGGAAAATTTGCTTTGAAATGTCTATTGAAAAATTGAGGCTTTACATTGATGAGTAAATTATTAAACAATTTCCCTTCAAAGAGGAAAAGTGGAGCAAATTACCGGTATTTTCCTAATCGTATAATTTTTTAAAAAGTTTAGAAGGGTCATTTCGTAGGGGAATCAATAGCAAGACATATACATCATTTCCTTCTACCCTGTAAATAATTCCGAACGGAAAGGAACGCAAGACAATTCTTCGGTAAGGCTTTAATTCCACGTTGTAATAAGAAAAGGGATTTTCGGTTAATTTATTGAGCGTACTATTTAAATCTTAGATTCAATATAAAACCTGCTGTATAGGTCGGGAGAAATAGCATGATAATGTGCAGCCACTTCCATCACTTCTT
>JBBQXO010000135.1:0-12899 GCA_038209595.1 Chitinophagales bacterium | reverse complement strand
GACAACTCATAAAGAGCTTCCAAAGCAAACCTGTCCGGTAGTTTTCCATCATCACCACTATTGGTCCCTGATCAATGGCAAGATACCGTTTTGGATACCAGTTATCGGTATCACTGAATGCATCATAAAATCCATAAGTGCCAAAAATCTGGTCTTTTTTTTGCGTGTACCAATAAACCATGGCCGCTTGTGCTTCGGCAGGTGCATAGGGCATACTGGAAAGTGCTGCCGTGGGAGCAATGACACCCCGATCCCTTTTTTCACCCGGAGCATGACCTGAATAGCCCTTAATAGAATAACTGGAGGTTAATCCCCAGCTATTTTTTCCATAGCCCTTGTATTTCAAAGGGTTATCCACACACCAATTGTAGTTGATCATGGTATGGTTAACATTTTCGAGGCCATAATCTGCATAGCGGTCCTTTAAGCCCCGTGGATCGAGTCCGAGATAGCTGTAATGCGCCCAAAACAGAGGTCCTCCATAATCGAGGGCTCCGTTATGGGCAAGTTGTAATTTGTATCCATATTTTTCTGTTTCGTGCCGGATGTTTCCATTTTTAGCCCAGCCTTCATGGTACACTTCGGCCGGCACGCCATGGGTTGGGCTGGAGGCTGCCAATACGTACATAATCAGGCACTCATTGTAGCCTGATACCCCAAAGTTCATGATCCACCCTTTGTCGGGACTCCAATGCCAATATAAAATGTTTTTTCCATTCCGATACCAGTCAAAATCAATGCCTTTCCAAAGAGCATCTGCCCGTTCGGCAATCATTTTTTCCTCTTCATTTCCATCTTTAAAAAACTGCCGCACACATAATAAACCCTGCGCAATAAAAGAAGACTCCACCAAATCGCCGCCATCATCGTTTTTACTAAAAGGTTTAACCTTGCCGGTTTCTCCATTCCACCAATGCGGCCACGCTCCATGAAAACGATCCGCTGTTTCCAGAAAGGTCATGATTCTTTCATAGCGCTCCACCGCCTGTTGCCGGGTGATATAACCTCTCTCAATACCAGAAAGGATAGCCATGATACCAAATCCGCTGCCTCCGCTTGTTACTACGTTCTGGTCGTTCTGCGGATAACTGCCATCCAGGTGGATTCTTTCCCTCGCCAACCCACTATTGGGTTCGGCACCCTCCCAGAAATATTGGAAAGTAGCTTTTTGCACGGCATCATAAATGGCTTCGTTGGTAATGGCAGGCACCGGAATGGTAGCCCTGTTTATATTTTCAGGATTTTTACAACCCAAAAACACCAAAGAAAGAAGTAAAAAGGAGAACAAATATGGTTGGAATTTCATAAGGCTTTTTTTAGCTATGAAGTAAATTCTGGCAGGGCTTTTCTTTTTTTACAAAAAAAGAACATACAAATAAGGGAATATTATCTGTATGTTCTTTAAATCGAGTAAGAAATTATTTATTAGCCTGTCCTAATTTGTACAATGCGGCGATAAAAGCGTCGCCAAGCGGAATATCAAAAATCCTGATTTCGTCAATTGTACCCGTCATAGGGGCAAAATCAGTATTCGTACTCACTTCCTTTCCCGGAATACCATTATAGTTGGAACCTATGATAAATTCATTAGGCTCCCAGCAGTTAAAATTATTGTTACCGGTACCCCGGTTGGGGAACTGTCCCACTTTTACGCCGTCGGCCCAGTTGTTGAAAACCCCGGTGTTGGCATCGTAGGTAAATACAATATGGGTCCATTTATCTGCCCCAATCTTGGGATAAAAGGTAAAATTGGCATTATCCTGCGTTCCTCCGGTTCTTGTCATAAACGTAGGGTTAATACGTAACTGATCAGTATTAGAAGCCGGAAATACATCGGTTCTCAATATAAAATTGATATTCCCATTAAACATACCTGGTCTTGTATTTTGCATTACCATCGTACGCTTAGATCCGTTATTCAGGATTTTAACCCAAACACTGATGGACCAACTTGTTAACGTGGCTGTAGTAAACTTGGGGAATTGCTTAGCATAATATAAGTACCCTGCATTCAATCTAAGCGCCTTTCCCCTCACCCCTCCATCCACCAGCGATTGGTTGGCCGAAGAGGTTGGAGCTGAATTGGAGAGCACCTCATTGGTATTTGCATCAAAAGTCCACTGGGCAACGAGGTTATCCGGAAAAACCTCATCAGAACTTTTGTACCCATCGATGGTTCCTACGTAATCAGCCGGATTTACACCGGGCAATTTATTAGGATTGCCATCCTTTTTACAGGCCGTAACCAATGCCAGGCAAGAGCAGACCGCAAGTACCTGACTTATTTTTATTTTTCTATATTTTAAGTAGCTCATAATCTTCAAAAATTAATGTTTGTTCGAAAGAATTAATACCCTGGATTTTGCTTCAGAACCCCTCTTGTAAGGTCAATCTGTGCCTGTGGAATAGGTAACCACTTATCACGAGACTGTGAAAAATTGGGCTTCCCTGCTATCTGGAAGGCATCGTTGGCAATGTCCCAGCGAACAATATCAAAAAACCGTTCATGTTCCATACCCAGTTCTACCCGACGTTCCTGACGAATAGCATTTCTCATATCGGCTTGTGCAGCGGTGGTGATATCCGGTAAAATAGCATTATTACCGCCTCTTGCCCTGGCCCTTACGGAGTTTACCGCATTACGGGCCAGCCCTATATTGGCATCCCCACCAATTTCGTTGGTAGCTTCAGCATACATCAGCACAACATCTGCATAACGGAGTATGCGAACATTCATCCACCAGGCACCACGAGTATTGTATTGGTTTACAAAGCTCGTTGCCGGATGCACCTTATGGTTGTAACGCTCATTAGGAAGACCTAATGGAGTAGTTTCTCCATTAATGGTTACCCCAGGTGTAGTAGCGGTACTGGTAAATAAAATGGTTCTTGCTCTGCGGGGATCACCTGTTTCGTAGGCATTGGCCAATAAAACACTTGGTGTATTAAAGCCCCAACCAAAATTCCAGATACCATTTCCCCGAACCGCCTGTACGTTTGCATATTGTACGCCATTAGCAGTAGTAATGGCCGCACTGGCAGTTGCCTGTACTTCAAATACTGATTCGCTTTTGTTTTCGCCTGATTCGCCAAATATTTGCGCGTAGGGCGTATTTAAGTTGTAAACACCAGAATTCATAACAGTGCTGGCAGCAGATTGAGCCTGAGCCCATTTACCCTGATACAGGTAGGCCTTTGCAAGAATACCGAGTGCAGCCCCACGGGTCACCCGGCCTATAAAACGATTGTCCCAAGCGAGAGGCAAGTTTGCTGCTGCAAAATTCAAGTCGCTTTCAATCAACGCATATAGTTCAGCAGGTGTGCTTTGAGGAATATTATTTTGCGCCGCAGGATCTTCGAACAAACGATCGAACAAGGGCACGTTCCCAAAAAACCGCACCATATTGAAATAAGCATATCCTCTTAAAAAGCGGGCTTCAGCCAATGCACCTATCTTTTGTTCCGGTGTGGAAATGATACCTGTATTATTTCCCACCTGAAAAATCGCATTGTTACACTTGTTGATTAAACCGAAATGACCTGTCCACAAGGCATTAACTAAACCATTGTTTGACAGTACCGGGAAATTATCCATTTGCAGGGAATTGGCGCCTCCATCGGCAGGTGTACTTCCTTTGTCGGCATCATCACTACGGATGCTTACGGCGTGTAAATAACCCCAAACGTGTACATCAAAAAGACGCAGATCGCGGTAAGCACCAAATAAGTATTCATCGAAAGGACCAGAACCACCCGGAAAAGGAAAAGTAGATTCGTCGTAAGCACCTTGTGGATTGGTATCAAGCAGCTTTTTACAACTGCTCAAACCCATAGAAAGGATTATTCCCAAAGCAACCAAAGGTAGTAATAGCTTAGTGCCAGTCTTTGCTTTTAGATTCATTTTCATAATATGAGAAATTTAAAATTTTATAAATTTATTGCTATCAAAAAGTAAGATTCACACCAAAAGTATAAATCGATGGAACCGGATATGAACCATTATCTGCGCCTCCACCTAATATGCTTCCAATTTGTGGTTCTGGCGAATAGCCTGTTACCTTACTGAAAGTAAATACATTCTGGCCGCTTACGAAGACCCTTGCGGATTTTACGCCGATAGCGCGCAATTGTTCAGCGGAAAACGAATAACCCAATTGAATGGTACGGATCCTGAAGAAATCACCTGGTTCCAAATAATGGCTGCTAAACAAGAAGTTATTGCCACGGGTATTATCCAAAATTGGTTCAATATTCGTTGAGCCAGGTGTGGTCCAGGCGTTCAACCGATTACTCTCGTAATTGAGCGTGGCAAAGTTTGAAGTACGACGCTCGGTATAAATCTTATAGCCGGCCATGCCTTGCCCTTCAATATTCACATCAAAGTTTTTGTACTGCATTCCTATACTCACACCAAAATTGTACGGAGGGAAAGGCGTTCCCAAATACTGCCGGTCGGCTTGAGTAAGTACTCCATTGCCATCAAAATCCTGATAAGCGATATCGCCAGGAAAACTGGTGGAGAAGGCTGGGTTACGTGCAATTTCTGCTGTGGTTTGGTAAACTCCGGTTTGACGGAATCCGAAAAAGTGGCCGATATCAAATCCGGTAATCGTTCTGTTGGCTCCACCATTTCCAAGTATCTGGAAATCGAGGTTATTACCAATTGATTGCACCTGATTTTCATTGTAGCTGAAATTGGCAGATACATTATAAGAGAAATCACGACCTATGCGATCGTCCCAACCCAGTGTAATTTCTACCCCCTTATTGCTGATTTCACCAAGGTTGGTAAAGAATCTCCGGGTTTCATTGGGAATTACAACAGATGTAAGAATACCTTTGGTTGTACGATTGTAATAAGTAGCTCCCACACTGAGGCGATTATCTAACATTTTCAGATCAAAACCTATATCAAGACCACTTACGGTTTCCCACTGCAAGGTTGAATCTGGGATATATAAAGCTTGTACAGCAGTATAAATATTATCACCAAATACAGCAGAAGAAGCATTGGATAAACCTGGTCTCCACAGAAAGTCGCTGAATCCGTTGGCGTTACCGGTTGTTCCATAAGCCCCTCTGAACTTAAGGAAGTTGATACTCTTGATATTATCAAAAAAGTCTTCGTCGGAAGCTACCCAACCCAAACCAACACTACCAAAAGTACCGTACCGGTTTTCAGGGGCAAATTTGGAACTTCCATCGCGACGAATGGTAGCATTAACGAGGTATTTCCCCTTGTAGCTATAACTTACTCTGCCAAAAGTACCCACAATAGAACTTTCAGAACCTCCACCACCATTAAAGATGGGGTTGTTTTGATTGGCTACACCCAAATACCAGAAATTTGGATCGTTGGGGATATTGAGTGAAGTATCCCGGCGGCTGCCATTGAGCGAAGAACTTCTGCCGTAAATGGAGGTAAATCCAAGAAGTCCTGTCAGGTTGTGCCCGTCACCAAGATTTTTATTGTAAGTAAGCGTATGATCCTGTTGGAACCTTCTGCTCTCAGCAGAACTCTGTGATACAGATGTTCTTGCCTGTGGATCGAGAAACCTTTCGGTTGGAGCAGCCCCTTCTCCAAGATTTATTACAGTAAAAGGTAACGGATTGTAACCTCGGTTATTTGAAAACCTGAAATCGCCATAAATGGTGCTGCGCAGGGTGAAATCATTTAAAAGTTTCCATTCTGCAAAGAGGGTACCAATAAGCCGGTAATCTTCATTGATGGAAGTGCGGTCGTTGCGGTTGAGACTCGAAATAGGATTGCCTACCTGTGCCCGCTGAAAAGAAGGCATAGAATAATAAGTAGTGGCATCTTCCTGAACCGGAACAATTGGAGCAGCCCACAAAGCATTGGTAATACCAACTGCCGGGGGGTTGTCCTTAATAAAGGTGCCATTAATTTCACCCCCTACTTTAAAGTTTTTATGTATCCGGATTTCTTCATTTAACCGAACTAAAAACCGCTGATGATTATCGTTACGCAACACACCATCCTGGTAGGTATAACCAATATTTAATAAAGTGGTTGCTTTATCGGTATTGTTGGAAATACTCAGGTTGTTGGTATTAATAATAGCATTGCGTAATACGAGATCCTGCCAGTTGGTATTGGCATTATAATTGGTATAGTCAAAAGGTGCGGCATTCAGATTGGCTAACTGAGCATCATACAATTGCTTGAATCCATTGGCATCTACTACTGAAATTTTATCCTGAACGGTTTGTATACCCACTGTACTTTGAAAATTAATCCTTGTTTTGCCGCGTTCTGCCTTTTTAGTGGTAACCGCAATTACCCCGTTGGCACCCCGTAAACCATAAATGGCAATGGAAGAAGGATCACGAAGGATATCGATACTTTCAATGTCTGCCGGATTAAGAAACTCAATATTATCATGCAGTACACCATCCACTACATATACCGGGCTTGCACTATTGGTGCTGTTTATTCCCCGGATGCGCACGACAGGTGCCGAACCCGCTCTTCCAGAAGGCGAAACGGTAAGGCCGGCAACTTTTCCTTGCAGGGAGGTAATGGGGTTTGTATTGGGCATGCGTTGTAAATCCTCGCCCTTAATCGAAGTAATAGAACCAGTAAGGTCCCGCTTTCTTTGGGTACCAAAACCTATTACTACTACTTCATCCATGCTTAGATCAGCCATGGCAAGAGCCACATTAATAGTCGCCCGACCATTTATGGAAACCTCCTGTGTAGCAAAACCAACAGCACTTACCACAAGGATCCCGTCATCAGGTGCATTAATGGAATAGGTTCCGTTCGCCTCTGCGGCCACCCCTATAGAAGTACCTTTTACCAGGATGGAAGCAGCCGGAACTGGCTGCCCGTTTGGATTGGTAATTTTACCCTTGATGGTAATGTCAACCGGAAGTTCGGAACCAATGGTATTTAACACAACAAGATCGTTACTCAATTCGCGGTAAGAGATATCTGTACCAGCAAACAAGCGATCAAGTGCCTCAGTTATAGTAACCTTTTCAACCTGCAGTGTTACCTTATCTACATTTTTCAGGACGCCCTGATTGTAGAGAAAACGGTAAGTAGAAGATTTTTCGATCTCCTGAAGTACCTGTTTTAAGGACTTGTTCTGCACATTGATAGAAATGTTTTTTTGTGAATAGCCATTTGCATACACGTGCATGGAGGCGATCAGTAGCAAGCAAAGCGTTAGTCTCATAACACGTAATGTTTGTCGCTTAAAATCAGATAAAGTATCTGAAAACGTGATTGGTTTTTGTTTCATTGCAGTAATAAAATATATGAAAAAATATCCATTTTAAAAAATGGTTTGGCCGTGTTCCTTCCTTATTGAAAGAAATGGATTAAAAAGCCATGTAAAGTCTTAAGCTAACCGCATTGGAAAGCTTTTATTATGGGCTCATCGTTTTAGCCCATATGATGTAGTTTCAATTTTCATAAGCATTTGTTTTCGTTAGTAAATGGTAAAAAGTTTATTCATTTCTTGATATTGAAAGGAAGCAGTGAATTGAAGCGCATCCAAGGCTTCATTTATCGTTTCTTTTGTAAAGCGACCCGTAAACCGCATCTTTTTCAAAGATTGATTTTCAAAAACAATGGACACCCCATACCAATTTTCCATTTTGTTGGCAATCTCTTCAAAGGATTCATCAGAAAAGGCAAGCTTGGCCTTCATCCAGGCTGTTTCTACGACAAGGCTATCAATAGGATCAAAAATTATTTTTGAAAGGGATAAAACTTCTTGCTGTGAAGCCCCATTTGCAGCATTTCCAACACCTTCTATGGTATTTATTACTCTGTCGCTACTTGATCCCTGCACTATCAGTTTATCACTTGATTTTAATACAAAAGTTTTTTTGTTGAGGCCCTTATTAGCTACCCTAACGCTTCCTTCGAAAACAGAAGTTTCTGCCTTGAATTCCTTATCGTAAGACCGCACATTAAATATGGTGCCGGTTACAGTGATGCTGATTTTATTGGTTTCAATGCAAAAAGGAAGCTCTTTTGATTTGGCTACCTTAAAATAGGCCTCTCCATTTAATATTACATTTCGGTTCGTTATACCGAAGTTTTTATCATAATAGATTTTTGTATTTGCATTAGCCCAAATTTCTGAACCATCTGGCAAGGTCAATCTTGATTGGCTACCCATTCCCGTTTTAAAAACATTTTCTGTTTCACCTGCCAAAAAGGAGGAGGTTGTTTTTTCATCGGCTTGCTCTTTATTAAAGAGAAATTGAAGCAACAGTACAACCGCAAAAACAGAAGCGGCTAAAAGTATTTTCCATACTTTAATTTGCTTTTTGTTGATTTTAACTTCTGATATAGGCACAACAATATTTTTCGAAGACAATAATAAGGGGGGATCTGCTGCATTAAGTCTTTGGAGATGGCGTTCAAAATAGGAATCCTCTAACTTGTTTTTCTTGCGATCCATCCAGTATCCGGCTAATTCTTCGAAAACAACTTGTAACTGCGGATTCATTTTTCTAAACTGTTCCAGCTCCTGTTCTTCGGAAACAGAAGCTTCTCCATTCAGGAACTTCATAAACAGTAAAAGAATATTATCTGGCATACCAAGCAGTCGTCGTTCTGTAGGACAACCATTTTATACCTACCCCCCTAAGAAGAAGAAAATAAAATTTAGGAGTACAAAAATTTTCAGGAGCGCAACCGAATTACTTTATCCGTAAATTCCATCAGAACAGCGGCCATTTTTTTGAAACCTATAGTTAATTGATTTTCAACAGTTTTAGGGCTTATTTTTAGAATTTCGGCAATTTCCGCAATTTTTAATCCTTCCTCCTTCGCCATTCTGAATATTTCGCCACACCGAGGCGGTAATTGGTTTATAGATACTAAAATCCGTTGCCTCATCATTTTAGTATGAACAATTTGTTGTGGCTGTAAATAATCGGGGGTAGCCAAAGTATTTTCAATTTCACTCAGGGGCAATATTTCCGATTGGGTCTTCTTTGATTTCAGATAATTGTTTGAAAAGTTTCGTACACTTACATAAACATATACTTTCAGATTACCTATGTGATCAAGTGTTGCCCTGCGCACCCACACACGAATAAATACATCAGAAACAATTTCTTCTGCAGCCTGTAAATCATGTACATAATGAGTGGCAAAAGCAATCATCCCCGGGGCAAGCCGGTTGTACAACTCCTTGTAAGCTAATTGATCCTCTTGGGTAGCTATAAGATGTTGCAATTCTTCGATATGGCATTCGGAGTACCTCATGGAAAGAAGGTATAATTAACGAAGTAACTGTTAATCTATTTAACAGTGATAAAAATACCAAAAAAACAAGGAAAAAATCTTCGGGTAGTTAAACAAATAAAAAATCCCGGTAGAAACCGGGATAATTTTTAAACCCTAAACCCTTAAAACATTCTGTGAAGGTAGTGCTTATATCATTGTAAGCAACACCTTATTATTTTTATTTTAATTTTTTCCTAAAGTCGATAGGCTATTTACTACACTGTTTTTGTAGGGATTATGATTAAAAATAAAAAAGCCCCGGTAGAAACCGGGGCAATTCAAAACCCTAAACCCTTAAACATTGTAAAGGTAGTACTTTTTATAAATGACCCAAATAAATTTGCATTTTTTTTAAAATTTTTTTTTCTAATTATGCTACCCGTTTTTCTGGGCAAAATAGGTAAGGATATCCACCAGAGTTTCTACCCCGCTCAGTGGCATGGCATTATAAAGCGATGCCCTGAATCCACCAGCCGTTCGATGGCCCTGAATGCCGGTAATCCCTTCTTTTGTGGCCATATCGAGCAACCTATTATCAAGTGAAGGATCTTTCATTACCCACACCACATTCATCAAACTTCTATCCTCTTCAACAACCGTCGGGTGATAAACCGGAAGAGCATCAAGGGTTTTGTACAACAAGGCAGCCTTTACCTGATTTTCAGGCTCGATAGCTGCAATGCCTCCCCTCGCTTTTAACCAGCGCAAAGTGAGCATACACACATACACGGCAAAAACAGGTGGCGTATTGAGCATGCTGCCATTGGCAATATGCTGCCGGTAATCCATCATAGCAGGCAGTGGACGATCCGCATTTCCCAAAATACTTTTTTTAACCACCACAATGGTTACCCCTGCGGCACCAATATTTTTTTGTGCCCCGGCATAAATCAGGTCAAACCGGTTGAAATCCATTTGCCTGCTCAGGATATCGCTGCTCATATCTACTACCATCTTAGCATCTGTTTCGGGCCAACTATGTTGTTGCGTTCCTTCAATAGTATTGTTGCTGGTAATATGGACATATTTCATTCCGGCAGGAACTTCATAATCCTTACAGATATAGGTATAGCCTTTATCCTTTGAAGATCCCAGCAGGTGCACCCTACCAAAAGCCTGCGCCTCCTTTATGGCCTTGGTACCCCAGGTTCCTGCATCAAGATAAGCAGCCGTATCTGCAGGGTTCAATATATTCATCGGCACCTGAAAAAACTGTGTGGTGGCTCCACCATGCAAAAACAGTACTTCATGGTCGTCATCCAACTGCATCAGTTCGCGCAGCAAAGCCCTTGCCTCATCCATTACTACCGTGAATAAAGGACTGCGATGCCCTATTTCCAAAATGGAAAGCCCGGTATTATTGAAATTGGTAATAGCCTCCGCGGCCTCTTCGAAAACCTCTTTTGGTAAAATAGATGGACCTGAATTAAAATTCAGTCCCCAGTGGGTGCGTGTATCCTTTGTCATAGGACCACAAATATAGTTTACCCTTTGGAGGAAATTGTCAAAAATCCTATTAAATGCAAGGGGCTTAATTATGTAGATTTCTTTAAATCCCTTCGTTTATTCAACAGCAACACGCTTTTTTAAAGGTTGCCTCTAAAGAGACAGCTTTAACCCCTCCAACACCATAAAAACCTTATATGTAAATTAACTTACATAATGGTTGTAAAACACCCTCCCGATACTTTAATTAGCCCAACATATTGTAAAGAGGTAGAAAAACCATTGAGGGTATTTCAAATGATAGATGATTAAAAGATGTTGTTTGTCTTTAGTATTTTCCCTAAGCACATTAAAAAATCAGTCGCCAACAGGGCAACAAAATTGAAGAAACAAAGACCATTCCCTGTTTTTACGCTGGTATTTTAGCCTGAAACACTTACATTCTGCCTTGTTTTAACCAATTTTCTCACTCAAATAATACAATATGAGCCCACAAGACAATTTCCAAAGACCGCAATTACATAGGGGGATTGGCAAAACTGCCATGTTCAGTCTGGCATTTGGCGCTATGATTGGTGTTGGCTGGGTTACGGCAATGGGTTCATGGCTTTCCAATGCCGGCCCCTTGGGTGCTGTGATTGCTTTTGTTTTGGGCGGACTCCTGATGGTCTCCATTGGATTTTGTTATGCAGAGGTAACAGCAGCCTTGCCGGTATCTGGTGGCGAAGTAGCCTATTCATACAAAGCTTATGGTACCTCAAAAGCCTATATTGTGGGTTGGTTTTTAGTGTTTGGCTATTTATCGGTTTCAGCTTTTGAAGCCGTGTCTATAAGTAAAGTGTTGAGTTATTTATTGCCTTCCATTGATTTCTGGCACTTATATTCAGTGAACGGTAGTCCCATTTACTTTTCCCATATTCTGCTAAGTGCCTTTTTTGTTCTGGTAATCAGTTCCATCAATTACACAGGGGTAAAAAACTCAGCACGATTTCAGGTAGGGCTCACTATTCTATTTATAATACTCACCTTTATTTTCGTAATCTCCGGATTGATCATGGGCGATTGGAAAAATTTAAGCCCATTGTTTTCCGGGGATAACCCAGGGTCTATTTCTGCCGGGGTGGCCATGGTTTTGGTTACTGTTCCCTTTTGGTTTGTAGGTTTCGATACCATTCCTCAGGCCGCCGAAGAAGCCGATGATACTATTTCCCCTAAAACGATCGGGTTACTTATTCCATTATCCCTTGTAGCGGCAGTAGGTTTTTACATCCTTATTATCATCAGTACTTCAATTGCTGCTCCCTGGAATGAAATTCTTAGTGACAAACTGCCTACAGCGAAAGCATTTGAAATAGCTACCAAATCTTCCTTTATGGTCAACCTTATTCTGATAACGGCATTGGTGGGTCTGTTTACCAGTTGGAATGGTTTTTTTCTGGCGGGTTCCCGTGTTCTTTTTGCCATGGGCAGGGGAAAAATCATCGCCCCTTTTCTTGGAAAATCACATGTAAAATACAAAACTCCTTACAAGGCTGTTCTCTTTAGCGGGATCATCACTTTTTTGGCTTCGTTGATGGGGCCGGGTGCTATGGTAGCTTTTGTAAATGTAGGCTCGCTCTGTATTGTGATTGCATTTTTTGGTGTTTCGGCCTCCTTTTTAACCTTACGAAAAAAATTCCCCTACTTACATCGCCCTTATAAAACACCGGGAGGAAATCTTTTAGGATATGTAGGGCTCATAGGCTCCTTATGTATCCTTGCCATTATGGTTTTCCCAAGTAGCCCGGTTGCATTGGTTTGGCCTTTTGAATGGGGCATATTTTTAACCTTCTCCGCACTAGGCATTGTTTTCTGGATCATTTCTGCAAAGAGCAGGAATCGGGTGTCCAAAAAGGAAAGAGATTACCTGATACTAGAAAATTTTGTAGAACCCAATAATTAAAATGGATATCCCAGGTTTGTGTAATAAGTAAATTGCTTGTGAATGATTATGAATTTAATGCATGTGGAAACAGACCATTCTAACCGATAGGTGCATTTATAATAACCTTCGATGGATAGCTATACTAACGGGGTAATATATTCATTTCCAATAAGCAACCACTGAAATAAGATAATTTTTCAGACAATTATCAAGCCTTGTATAACGAGTATTTAGCGGTACGTATAAGTATTTTGT
>JBBQXO010000134.1:0-13030 GCA_038209595.1 Chitinophagales bacterium | reverse complement strand
AACCCAAAAGGGGCTGATTATAAAAGCAAAAGCTGATAAAAATGAGTATGAAAAAGGAATTAAAATTGATGATGAAACATTACAGAATATCAATCTAACCAATAAAGAATTTAGAGGAGATTGGAATTACAAGATAACACCATAAATGTATCATTTAATATTTAACAAACACTAAAGAGGAGACTTTAGAGCACTTAATGCGGGCAGTTTTTCTTTATGTGAGAGTGGGACCCTTCTAAATCTCACTTTTTGCAATCTGATTTTATTTAGGTTAAGAGTGATTTTTTTCAGAATCTAAGAAGGCCTTCTCTAAATTTCCCCTCAAGGGGAGTCTTTAGAGTTCATGATTCTGCAGATCTGCCATAAATAGGTTAAAGAATTCATTCTTATCCTACTTAATTATTTCGTAGATTAGTATTCTAAATTGGATTTGTATGCCCTATGGACGAATGTTTTATGGTGCTTCGCCTATTATATTTGAAAGGGCAGAAAAGCTTAGAAAAAATCCGACTTCAGAAGAGCGCATGTTATGGGAGATTATAAGTAAAAAAAAATTAGGCGTAAAATTCAGAAGACAACACCCCATTTGGTTTTATATTGCTGATTTTTATTGCCATGCACTTAAGTTGGTGATTGAAATAGATGGCAGTATTCATGATTTAAAAGAAGTGAGAGCAAAGGATGAAACGCGTCAGGAGATCATCGAAAGTTTCGATATTCGTGTAATTCGTTTCACTAATAAACAAATAAGGCAAAACTTAAATGAAGTTGAAGCCCAAATAGAAAAGATCATGGGAGAACAGGAAGTAAAGATTGCGGGTAGAAATTCCAGAATTTCACAAGCACTGGCAAATCCCCCTAGAGGTGGATCAAGAGGCCACCTTAATATATATACTACCGCAGGATATCCGCATTTGGAAAGTACTTTGCTCCTGATGCAAGCTATAGAAGCAAATGGAGCCGACCTGATTGAACTCGGAATGCCCTATAGTGATCCGCTTGCCGATGGGCCGGTAATACAGGAGAGCAGCAGTAAGGCCATAGCCAATGGTATGACGATTACCGTATTGTTTGATCAGCTAAAGAACATGCGTAATAAAGTAAATGTCCCGGTCATTTTGATGGGGTATATGAATCCTGTGTTGCAATATGGTTTTGAACGTTTTTGTGAGCAGGCCGCTGCCGTTGGTGTGGATGGGTTGATTTTACCCGATCTCCCTGAATTTGAATTTGAAAGTGAATATGGGGCTATCATCCAAAAGCATGGGCTCGATTTTATTTTCCTCGTTACTCCGGAAACCTCCGAAGAAAGACTACGCAAATTAGATGCTTTAAGTTCGGGCTTTTTATACGCGGTATCTTCTTCGAGTACCACCGGATCAGACAACCAAAATGGAGATATAAGCAGTTACCTGATGCGGTTGAAAGCGATGGATCTCAAGAATCCAATTCTGGTAGGTTTTGGGATAAAAGATAAAGCCACCTTTGAGGCAGCTTGCGCACATGCTAATGGAGCCATTATAGGAAGTGCTTTTATTAAAGCTATTGGCGAAGATGGCGATGTAGGAACCACTACCAAACAGTTTTTGCAAGGAGTGTTGGGGTAAGGTTTGAAGATTTAGTGGGTTTATAGTAACTTTTACTACTTCTTTTTGGCTGAATATAATGTCATAAACAGCCAAAACTATATATTTTTATCTACTTTTGGCTGAATATAGTATCATAAACAGCCAAAACTATACATTTTTACCTACTTTTGGCTGAATATAATGTCATAAACAGCCAAAACCATACATTTTTACCTACTTTTGGCTGAATATAACCCTATAAATAGCCATAACTATATTATTTTACTTACTTTTGGCTGAATATAATGTCACAAACAGCCAAAACTATACATTTTTACCTGCTTTTGGCTTACTTAAAGTCTAAGTCATGCTGAAAATTGCCGGTAGAAAACATGAAATTGCCTTGATGAAGAAGGCACTGAAAAGTGAGGAGGCAGGATTGTTGGCCATGTACGGAAGAAGGCGTATAGGCAAAACCTACCTCATTGAAAAGGTGTATAGCGAAAATATAGTTTTTGAACTGATTGGATTGCATGGTGCAAGTCTTAGGCAGCAACTCACTAGTTTTTCCATTACACTTTCAGCAAAAACCAAAACACAAAATTTAAAAATTCCGGAAAATTGGTTAAAAGCTTTTGATTTGTTGAAAACCTATCTGAATGAACAACCAAAAGACAAGAAGCAGGTTGTTTTTTTTGATGAATTCCCTTGGTTAGATACAAGACGTTCGGGTTTTTTGCCTGCGTTTGAACACTTCTGGAATAGCTGGGCTTCACGTCAACCACATCTTTTGGTTGTAATTTGTGGATCAGCCGCATCGTGGATGCTTAAAAAGGTGGTACATAACAAAGGTGGCTTGCACAACCGCCTTACCCATAGTATCCGGCTGCTTCCCTTTACGCTTGCAGAAACCCTTGATTTTTTACATCTTCGAAACATCAAATTATCGCTTTTCGAGATTACTCAGTTGTATATGTGCATGGGCGGAGTTCCTCATTACCTCAAGGAAGTAGAAGAAGGCATGAGCGCTGCACAGATTATTAATAAACTCGCATTTACAAAAGATGGTATGCTGGTAAAAGAATTTCTCTTTTTATACCCTGCATTATTTGATCATGCCGAAAATCATGAAGCGATAATCAGAGCATTATCCACTCAAAGAAGTGGTCTTACCCGACAGCAGTTGGTAGAGTTACTTCCCTTTGCAAGCGGCGGTAGTCTTACTGATTGGTTATTTGATTTGGAGGAATCAGGGTTTATAGAAGTGTATCGTCCATTCAATAAAAAGCAGAAGGAAAGTTTAATCAGGCTTAGTGATGAATACTCCCTTTTCTATCTTAAGTTTATAGAAGGTAAAGCCGGAAAAAACGAAATGAACTGGCTAAACATGGCAAATACAGCTCAATGGAAAAGCTGGGCAGGATACGCCTTTGAAGGCATTTGTTTAAAACATATCCTACCCATAAAAAAAGCCCTTGGCATTAGCGGACTTACCACTACCCAATCATCGTGGTGGTACAAAGGCCGGGATCATAAAAACGGTGCTCAGGTTGATATGCTGATAGACAGACCTGATAATGCCATTACCCTCATGGAGCTGAAATATTCGAATAGCCCTTTTAGCATTACCAAAAAATACGCGGAGGAGCTACGCAATAAAATTCAGGTTTTTACCGAGGTAACCAAAACCCGCAAAAATGTTTTCTGCTGTATGGTAGCCCCTTTGGGTATTGATAAAAATGAGTATTACTTGGGGCTTGTGCAGTATCAGCTTCGGCTAGAAGATTTGTTTGAGGTTGGAGAAGGATAGGTGTATGAGAGGGGAAAATATACAATAGAAGCCAGAGAAAACAAGCAGTACTAATTGGTTATTTATTACCAATGCCTGTATTCAAAACATCTCTAAAAACCGGGATGCATCGTTATGCAATTGTCAAGCCTTTCCTGAAAGATTTTCAGAAGAGCTCTTTGCATACATGTAGCAAAATAAAAATGTTGCCCTATTTCTTTAATATGGCATTTTTTTTCATTTCCCGTTTTAAGTTCAGGCACTTCAATATGCTGTATCTTCTTGTAGCACCGCGGCACTAGATAACTAAAATGTGGGAATAAGCAGTTGCCTGAAACGATTAAAATCAATGGATTTGAAGAATCTATTTACTGTCAGGTTTTGAGGCAGCTTGTGCCTATGCTGATGGGGTACGCCAATCCATGGGCATTTCATGTGTTCATTTTTATTTAAGTATTCAAAGCAATGTCTCCCGAAGGGGACGTTGCGTTTATTTGGATTCCCCCAATGATCATTTGCGCTGGGTGTGCGGCAGCTCGTGGGGATTTCATAGAAATAATTTTTTAATTACCAATATACTTAAAGGGTGCCCAGTAATAAGGGTTTCGGTATGGTTCTCCAAAATCGCCCCGGATAAATTTTCGTTTAGTGTTGGCAACGGCCTGTGCAAAACCTATACCCTTTTTCTGTACCTGTCCGTAAACTTCTTTCATAAATACGGCGGTTGCTTCATCGCTGATGGACCAATTGGTTGCAAGTACAGCTTTTGCACCGGCCGCAAGAAAAGCAGTACCTATGGAGGCAAGGCTTCCGTCTCCTTCAACCATTCCAAGGCCGGTTTCGCAGGCCGACAAGCAAACCAATTGTGGTTTAATATCCAACTCATAAGCTTCAAAAAATTGCAACAAACCATCCTCTTGGCCCCCATCGGGCTCCGTTACAACTATTGAGTTATCCTCTTTGGCAATAACGGTGCCTGCCATGCCGTGAAGGGAAAAATGCAAAATGGCTGCCTGATTTAATTTTCCATCCATACTCAATTGCTTCAATTTTGTTTCGGACAACTGACTGCCTGTAAAAACAGTAACTGAATCAAAAGACTGCTGCAACATCGTTATTTCTTGTTTCGTTCCAGGCAAATCCGTCCAGGACTTGATGCCATACACACTAAAATCAAAGGCTCTTCCCTGTAGCAATTCGGGATGGTATGCGCTGTAGTCAGGATTGCCGGCTGCAATGATGCTACTCCCACCGGCATAAGTTCGCTGCTCCATGTATTCATGAATGGTAAAACTCGGGGTGTAAATAATATCGTACGCTTCTCCCATATAACGGCCATCATCCATAATCAGCGTTTCGAAAGGAATAAAATGCTGCATCAGATCTTCGCTGATATAAAGCGTTTTCTTATTCTTAATAATAGCCTTAAACGGTTTTATATAAATGGCATAAAGCAGTTTTGACAGCTTCTTTTTTTCTTCATTTAAGGCGGCATTGGTTGAATCATTTGATCGCTTATAATTGATAATAGTTCTTTTGGCTGATAAATTAATATTACTTAAATAGTTAAAATGCATAATTGCCAATAAACTGGCTAATCCTGCCGAATCCTCCTGGGTTGTTGCATTTTTGTTACTAAATTTAAGTAATCTGGTAAAAGTTTGGTTTAGGCTGAGCGTTTTTATTTCCTTTAAAGTTTGGTAGCTGTCTATCCAATCAATATGACTTTCGTTATTGGAAAATGCTAAACAGGGCGAATATATTAAACTGGTACCGGCATACATTAATACTGCGGCATCAGTTGGCAGTTGTTGCCTGGTTTTTTGAAGGGTTGTAACATACTCAGGCTGATAAATTCCACCAATCAGGTAGCGCAGGTAATTCTCCTTAAGCATTTCCATCCAGTAAAATAAATCAGTTTCATTTTTGCGTTTAGCAGCAATTCCACATAAGGCCCATAGCGAGGCAAGTCTTCTTTCACTTACCTGCACATTCTGGGTTTTGTTCGGATTATTTTCCAAATCTTTGCTATTATGCATATAGCTTTCTATTGCGGTTTTGTAAAAGAAGAAAGCAGAATCAGTATTTTTCAAAGCTGTAAAGCATTCACCCATTAGCTCACAGAGGTCAGAAAAGATAAGTAAGCTTGATAAGGCCAATTCTGTTTTTAAGATAGTTCCCTTCTGTATCACTTCATCATACTTAGCCATGCTATATAACATGCTCAGGCTATTTAATTTTATACTGGCTATTTCTTCGGGGCTTATCCCGGCTGTTGATATTCTGCTTAAACAGAGGTTTTGATAATATATCGCTGAATCCATCTGAGCTTGATTGTTGTAATAAACAGCCAAGCCATTGGTAGCCCAGAAATAACCTTTTTCGTCGGGAGTCTGTTTGCTCCAATTAAATAATTCTAAAAGGCAAGCATATCCTTTTTCATCATCATCCTGTTGAAAGTAGGCTGCAGCCAGTAAGTGTAAAGAAGTGGCAGTCAATGTATATATATGATATTTTTTGGCTATATCTCTGGCTTTAATAGCATAAGACAGGGCATTTTTATTCTCTCCATATTTGTTTTCTACTTGTTGGTAGACCTGCATTTCTTCAGCTATCTCTAACAGTAATTGTGTCCTGCTAAGACTATCCCCTGAATTCATAAAAATAGATTCTGCCCTTTCAAAATAATAAATAGCACTAGATCTGTTGCGTTTTTTATATTCACTCAGGCCAATGTCAGCAGCGAAATTTGCGGTAACATTACTACGGATATATGTACCATTTGTTTCTTCTTCAATAAAGGTCCTTTTCCAATTTAGTATTTTTTCTTCCTCTTCATTAGATGGTTGTTTATCGATATAGGATAATACAGAGTCAAGATAAATAGTGGCTTTGCGATCAATATTAATCGCTTCCACCTGATTATTCAAGCCTGCGATTAATTGCTTCACTATGTTTGGAGGCATTAGTTTTAAACTGTCTATCAAATGCAGGTCGCCGAGGAATGCCCGGTTAAATTCGGCTTTGGAAGGAACCCACTCCAATGCCATGGTATACCAGTAAATGGATTGATCTTTTTCCCTTTGCAATAAATAGGTGTGAGCGAGATTGAGCATATTATTATACCGGTACTTATTAAGCGACACGGCTTTTTTGCCAAAGCTTTCAGCAATTTTTGGTTGATTAACCAGGGTATAGTAAAAACAGGTTACGGAAAAATATCGATCATTCCTTGGATATAGCTTACAAAGTTTAGCATACCCTTCTGCAGCCTTATTGTATTGTTTTAATTCACCATAAATGATCGATTTATTTTCAAGGGCATTTCCATCAGTGGTGTCATCAGAGAATATTTTTTCAAAAATACTGGCAGCTTTTTCCAGTTCTCCTTTTTGGTAAAGGCCTATGGCCGCTGAATAGCGATCTTTTACCGTTTCCTTTTGAGCAAAGGAAGCTAAACTCAAAAATACCATCAGTAATGGTAAAATGCATTTCATGTACCGAATGTAGATGGAAATTTCAAGCATTTTCATTCTTTTTATATGTATTTGTTATAATAAATGCCGGAAGTACAAGGGCACAGCTAAACAAAGATTGATAGAGTACTTGATAACGTTGATTTGATGCCCATTTTTTAAGGTAAAAGCAGCAAAGATTTATTGCAAAGGATGTATAGTTTAAGCGCAGTGTACGTTATCTGGAAATATTAGGGGCGTCTCTAAAAATCACTCAGCCAAGACCTTCCAATTTTATAACATCGAAGTTTGCCTCTGTAAATGAGGATGTTATGAAATTGGTATAATGCTCTATCAGAGGTTTTTAAAGATGCCCTAAAGGAAAAAAGCAAGAAAACGCTTTCTAATCCGTCAATCTACTTTCCTTTACTAACCTGCACATACAGAACTCAATTTCCATTTTTCAGGTCAATGCATTTCCATTTTGAAGCTTGCCGTAATTGTATGTTTCGAATACTGAAAACAAATTCAAAAAAATGGATGTCTTTTTCTATATGGAAAGCCTGGAATATTTATATTAGCGCATGTTTTCAAAGAAAGGGTTTACCAAACTCACCATCCTCCTGTTTAATCTTGCTCCGATTATAGGAGTAGCATTCTATGATTGGTCGCCTTTTGAAATGTTCTGGCTGTTTTGGATGGAAACCTTGATTCTTTCTTTTTTCGATACCATCCGGGTACTAACTAGTCAGCGGCAAAGCATTGCGGAAACTTTTGTAAAGTACCCCATTCATTTTAATATCAAAAGTTCTTTCAGATTTTTTCTTTCGAGGTTACTCATCTTTATATTTTACTCGATATTTATTATTGGTTTTATTGGCTTTATTGCTCAAAAAGAAAAAGATCCGGCATTAATATGGAGTACTTTGACCTTTCAGAATTTATTTTTTAACCTGGCCCTTTCCGTAATTTTCTTTATTAATGCTATTTATCTGATAAAATATTTTTTCTCGAATGGAGCCTATTTGTACTCAAAATCAGATGACTACCCCATGATTTTTGATGGACGACAAGTTGTTATGCATATTGGCGTAGTATTGGGGACATTGGGTTCCGTATTTTTATTTAATGAATCTAGCAATACCAACCTTGCCTCTGTTTGGGTGATTTCGATTTTTTGTTTTGTCAAGTGTATTTCTGAACTTTATTTTACAAAGGACAAGCAATTTCAACAGGTGCCTGCAGCCACCTATTAAACACATTTCTATATCAGCATAGTGGTCACTTGGTATTACAAACTCAGGTGTTGGTGGCTTGAAGGTAACCGAATTGTTGTGGGATTAGTTATAGTTGGTTTGGCTAAAAATCCCATGATAAAGGGTATAGATTCTTTAGGGGTTGCATTGTGGTGGGAGGGGCTGACTAATAGCTTTAGGGGAAATATGATTTTAAGAAGTACATTTTGCTCTTTTAATAAATCTGTCATTTTCCAAAATGTTGGAAATGGATAAAATTTTCCACGACCTTTTAATGCATTTTTTGAAGATATTGGATATATAACCGGGTATTTTTTTACTTGTAATTATCTCTCTTTTTAAATCTGACGAGGAAAAATCATCTTTTTTGAGCTTTTGTGCTAAATATTGCACCTTCCAAACGGGAAAGACTGCTGATTTGTAGTTTGATATCCCTATTTTGCAACTGTTTAAAAGCTATAATATTAATGGTAACAAACCCCATAAAGGTAGCGCTTGCGGATGATCATGTCATGATAAGGAAAGCTATGGTGGCCATGGTAGAAGGTTTTGGCGGCTATCAGGTGGTTATGCAGGCTTCTAATGGCAAGGATTTGCTTGATATGCTCTCGGAGGGTTTCATGCCAGATATGCTGCTGCTCGATATACAGATGCCTCAAATGGATGGGATAGAAACTGCCCAACAGGTGACTGCTTTGTATCCCGGCATTAAGATGATTGCTCTTAGCATGATGGATAACGAAAAGGCGATTATCGGGATGATAAAAAATGGAGTGCGAGGTTACATACTTAAAGACAGTGAACCGGATCAATTAAAAATCGCCATGCAGGATGTTTGGCTTAAAGGTTTTCATTATTCCGAACTCGTGACCGGTAGGTTGGTTCATCGTCTTCAAAATGGGGATTCTTCCCTAGGATCGTTGAACGATGAGAAGCTCTCTGAACGGGAGATAGAGTTTTTAAAACTAAGCAGTACCGAACTTACCTATAAGGAAATCGCCAACCGTATTTACGTAAGCCCCCGTACGGTGGATGGCTATCGCGAAAATCTGTTTGATAAACTTGGGGTAAAAAGCCGGGTGGGACTTGCCATGTATGCGGTTCGTGCCGGGTTGGTATAAATCTTCTGCTTTGCCTGCCTATAACCCATTACAACCTCGTAAGTAAAAGTTGTACTCCTTCATCGGGTGCTGATTGCAGCTTCACTTGAAAGCCTGAACGTTTGGCGCGGGTTTCCATATTAAAAAGGCCATTCCCCCGCTTTACTGCCAAAAGATCAAAACCTTTTCCATTATCGCTTACCATTATTTGCAGGGCTTTACCCCTTTTATTTGCCTTGATTTCGATAGCGGTCGCATCGCTGTATTTGAGGCTATTGTTTATAAATTCTTTCATTAGCAGGTACAAGTCCCGTTTATTTTCGGTTTTAAGTTTGGTTTCTTCTAAACCCGGATCGAAATTCACATCAAGCGCAATGCCTTTTATTTTGAGTAGGGGTCGAAAAATGGATTCTGTTTTGCGGAATACATCTGCCAGGTTGCTTGTTTTATTATCGAGTACCCAAATCATTTCGCGGAGGGCGAGTGCCGCTTCTGCAAGCCCTTCCTTTACGGGTGTATAGTATTGAGCCGAACCGGATTTTACGCCTAATTCTGTAAACATTTTAATGCTTGTGATGGTACTGCCGAGATCGTCGTGGAGGTCGGCAGATATTTGTTCTTTAAATTGAAACTCTTTGGTAAGCTGCGCCAGCCGATAGCGGTAAAGTGCATAAGCAATGGCAGCGGCTGCAAGGGCACATAGCAGGTAAAACCAGGTCGTTTGGTACCAGGGGGGGAGGACGGTAAAATTCAACACAGCTAAAGGGCTCCAGTAACTCTGTTGTTTTTTCATTCTTATCTGTAAGGAATACTTGGCGGGGGATAGTCCAGTAAAGCTGAGTTTATTTAAAACCTGACCACTTTGCCAGGTTTGCTGCACTGGTAGCAGCCTATACTCTAGCTTGTCTTTTATATGAGGAAAATAGTCAATGATATTTAAAAATACATCAATTCCTTCAACCTCTGGTTGAATTTTTAATTGGGTTTTTGATGAATTTGGATTAAAAGATACTTGCCCTGATTTGGTTTTTAATTGAATGTCACTGAATGAAACGTATGAAGACTTTTCTGAAAATGGTACTTTATTAGGATTGATTATGGACAACCCGTTGAATCCACCTACATAAACTTGTCCAAAAGCTGTTGTACCTACCCCTTCCTCAAATCGGTTGGTTTGAATACCTTGTCCCATAGTCCATTCTATGGCTTCTAACGATTTCACATCAATCCTGAAAAGACCGTTATTAGAGGTAGCAAGAATATAGTTTTTATTTAATTCTAAAATTTTATATAACGCCAGGTTTGTAATACCCTGCTTACCTGATAATTGAACCAGTATATTCATTTTTTTATTGCATTTTATCAGGCCATTTCCATAGCAGGCAAACCAAAAAGCATCTTCTTTTTCCAAAACATCCATAAAAATACCATTGGGATTTTTATTTTTCCCGCTCAGTGGGACGAAATTTTCAAGAAGATTTTTTTTTGGGTCATAAATGGCAACTTCAAATTCGCATAAAATCATTACTTTACCATCTGAGAGAAGCTTTAAGCCATTAATGGTTTCATTGCGCAAAGATGTATTGCAAAAGGACTTATCCAACTTATTCACAAGTTTTCGGTTCTTGTCCCAAAGAAATACCCCATTGCCTAATTCGCTGGCAAATAGGTATTTATTATTAGGAAGTTTTACCATCGAGTTCAGAACTTCTTTTTCCAAAAATTTCAATTCTGGGAAAACCATTCTAATGGGTAAACGCTTGTATTTCGAATATAAAAAGCTTCCTTTAACGTTACTCACCAACAATAAGTTTTTTCCAATGGTGTCTGAAAAAAAGTAAGGGCCATCATCTTCCCTTTTATTGATTTCGCCTTTTTTAAGGTCTAGATGAAAATATCCGGAATAGTCTGAAATCCAAACTTCATCTTTTGACAATGGGAAAATATGATAGATTCGTGACAATCCTTCTTCGCTGTTATTCGATAAATAATAATTTTGGGTAAACTGCAATTTTGGGTTCAATAAAAATACTCCGATCGAATTTCCAAGCCAGATGTTTTTATCAGAATCCACGTAAATTTTTAATGTTTTCAATGTCCAATCATTTTTTGGTGAATTATTCCAGTCAGTTATTCTGGTAACTTTTTTTTGGGATAGAGAAAAACAGTAAAGTCCTGAGGATCCACCAAAATAAACGGAGTCTGAATTAATCCAGGTAGAATATGTGTTGGTGTTTGTTGCATTATTTTTTATTAATACATTTTGTATAGTTACCAATCCGGTATTTTTGGATTTCTGAAGTCTTAAAATACTTTCAAAAGTGGTTAATAGATAGGTTTCTCCGGAGCTTGAAATATCAATAAATTTTTGAAAAGAATAAATTCCATCAAATTTGAATTGATCCGAACTAATAGTTTGAAGGGTATCGTAGGTTTCGGTATTGTATACTACCAACCCATACTTTCTAAAAAAGACATAAGCCTTCTTTTCTTCTATATGGATAATATCAATAAAGTTATTTTGAATTTCTTTCGACGGGTTATAAGGCAACCATTTGGGATAAAATATCTGTTTGCTTTGGCGGCTCAACAGGCAAAGGCCTTTGTAAGTACCCAGCCAAAAATCTTTTGAAGTAATATTGAATTTGGTGCTAGTCTCAAAAGTTATACCTCCATATTTTCTTTGGGTTTCAATGGTTTTTATAATATGTGATGATTTAGTATCAATACATATTAATCCTTCGCTAGATAAAACCCATATTATATCTTTCTTTTCAGGGTCTATCTCGATATTAAATATGTGATTTCCCGGTAAATTAAAAGGGGGTAGGGCGTTTTTATTCAGGCTTATTGCAGTTCTTCCATCCCACCGAATCAAACCATCCTGTGATCCAATCCACATGAGGCCCAAGGAGTCCTGATAGAAGCAAGTGGTACTCGCATTTTCAATCCCTTCCGGGTATTTTACCTGGTTAAAAAATTTGCGGGTTAAACCAACCTGTCCATAGGAATTATGAAAAAAACAATAGAATGCTATAAAATATAAATATAATTTTGTAATATGTATAATGAAACAAAGGCAGGATTCAAGTCATAAATGCAACTATTTTCTTTTTATAAATTTCATTTGGTGTATCAAAGTTAAATCTTTTTCTAGGTCTGTTGTTCAATTCGTTTTCTACATGTTTTACATAGGTATTTGTAATGGTTGAGAAGTCAGTTTTTTTGGGGATATATTGCCTTATTAGCCCGTTTAAATTCTCGTTTGAACCTCTCTCCCAGCTATGATATGGACGTGCAAAGAAAAAGTCTATATCTAAAGATTCACTTATCATTTTATGTGCTGCAAATTCCTTTCCATTGTCTGATGTAATGGTGTGTATAAAGGGTTTCCACCCCTGTAAAAGTTCTATTGTAGCTTTCGCCAATTCTTCTGCATCTTTACTTGCCAACTTCGCCATTTTTACCATTCCGGTTGCCCTGTCATTAATAGTAACAATAGCTCCCTGATGGTTTTTTCCAATTATGGTATCTATTTCTAAATCGCCTACCCGCTCCCTTTTTTCTACCACCAATGGCCGCTGGCTAATATCTACCCTGTCTTTTATGACACCACGCCGATCCTTTGCTGCGCCTCGTTTACGATAGAGTTTTCTCTGGCTTCTAAGGTGTTCAAAAAGCCTACCTTTCTTGCGTTTGTCTGTTCACAGGTGCTGATATATACGTTCATGGCTTACGCAATCTACGCCTTCCTTTCTAGCAAAACCCACTATTTGTTCGGGGCTAAACTATAGTGCCAATTGATCTTCTACATACTGTTTTATTACAGGAGTAAATGTTTGTCTTTTAGGCTTTTCTAAAT
>JBBQXO010000133.1:0-13095 GCA_038209595.1 Chitinophagales bacterium | reverse complement strand
CCGAGGTGCCGGATCATTTCCGGAACGGTATTGCTATGGCCAGCTATCACAAAAATTTTACCTTTTATCAGAGAAAGACTATCCAACAAGGCATTGGAAGCGACTTGGGTGGCAGGGTATTGTTTTATAACTAATCCCTTTACATTGGCCAGTGGCTGAAGAGTTTGTTGGGTGCGTTGCAGTGGCGTGGCAAACATGGCTGCTATTCTTTTTCCCGATAGTGAATCAGACAAAACCGCAGCCCTTGCATTGCCTGCTGCAGACAAATCCATATCGCCCGCCATCATGGTAGAACTTGTAGTTGACTTTTCAGCATGCCTTACCAGGTAAATGGTTGTAACAGGGCTACAAGCAAAAAACCAGCCCGACAAACAGCATAAAATTATGTAGCGCATAATTTTTTTAAATGAAAGTTATAAAATATCAGATATCTGAACTAATTTGTTGGCTAAGTAAATCAATTTCCCGATCAATTGCAACCAATGACTAAATAACTGGTGTCCTCTTTTGTGCAAAACAATCTATTCCATGGAAGCCAACCATACCCGTTTAATTGTTTTTTGGCGGATAGCCCCTTTCACCCGGTTGCTTTTGCCTTTATTGGCGGGCATTTTAGCCGGTCAATACCTTGGCGGGGAGGTTCTTACCTGGCAACTCGCTCTTGCAGGAATGACGGTTATTTTTCTTTTGGCACTTTTTATCGCCTTTCGCAGACCTGTTTTATTCGGGGTTGTTATGTTTGGTTGGTTTTGTGCCTTGGGCGGTTATCTTGTTACCCAAAGAGAACTCACCCATCGGGAGGATTTTATAGCCGCGCATTACACCGAAGGATCGCTGCTTGTGGCCACATTGTTGGAAGAGCCGATAGAAAAAACAAAGTCCTGGAAAAGTGAAGCACGGATTACCCTTACCGACACAATCAACCAAACAGAAAAACACCTTTCCGGAAAAATCATCCTCTATTTTGCAAAAGACAGTCTCCAAGCCCCACCGACAATACAATCCCGAATAGCTTTTTCCAAAAACCTGCAGCGCATAAACAATACCGGCAACCCGGCAGGCTTTGACTATGCCCTTTTTTCTGCAAGACGCTCTCTTTTTTATCAGGTATACCTTACCGCTAACGATTATATACTCACCGGACATGCCTCCGAAGGCTGGCTGCCAAAAAAAATGCGAAACGCCCGGAATGCTCTGCTAAAAACCTTAAAACAAAACATCAAAGACCCTCAAAACCGGGGCCTTGCCGCAGCATTGCTCACCGGCTACCGCGAGGAAATGGACAAAGAACTTTCGCTGCAATACGCTGGTACCGGAGTAGCCCATATTATTGCCATCAGCGGCTTACATCTCGGATTAATTCAGGGTGGATTGATGCTAATATTATTGCCACTGGCAAAATGGAAACACGGTAAACAAATAAGAATCGTTCTGGTAATTGTTTTGCTTTGGCTATTTTCATTATTGACGGGAGGCAGTGCATCGGTATTGCGGGCAGCGGTTATGTTTACCATTATCATGTTGGGGGAGATGGTGCAGCGAAAAGGAAATGGCTATAATTCTTTGGCAGCATCCGCTTTCTTACTTTTACTGTTCAATCCCAACTTGCTTTGGGATGTAGGTTTTCAGTTAAGTTATGCAGCCGTTTTAAGCATTCTGGTTTTTTATCCTCCCATTGCTCATTGGTTCCGTTGGCCACGGGTGTGGATGTTAAAAATATGGCAGGTGGTAGCGGTAACGCTATCGGCACAAATCCTCACCCTTCCGTTTGTCATCTATTATTTTCAACAGTTCCCGGTTTACTTTTTACTTGCCAACCTGATAGCCGTGCCACTCTCCACGCTTATCCTCTACCTGCTATTGGTCCTTGGTTTTTTTGTATGGTGGTGGACTCCGGTAGCGGCCTTTTTGGGAACCTTCTCCAATGGCTTGATTGGTTTTATGAATGATTTTATCCGATGGATAGACCGGTTGCCTATGTCAAGGGTTGAGGAAATATACCTGCCCCTTGGCGAAGCTTTTCTGTTGATGATTTTGATTGCTTTCGTAGCGGTATGGCTTTTTCATAAAAGACAGGTATTCTTTTTGGCAAGTCTTGCTACTGCGAGCTTTTTGGCGGGTTCCCGTATGTGGCAAAGTCATATCAACCACACTCAAACCGAAATCGTTGTGTACCATGTACCCGGTCATTCTGCGGTAGATATTATGGCCGGGGGCAAATATTGGTATTGGGGCGATACCATTTGTCAGCAACCGGGTATGATCCGCAAATTGCACCTGACTCCATACCGCACCCAAAAGGGTTTGCAAATGGCAGGTGCTTTGCCATACCAACAGGATGTTTTTCAGCAATGGAACCTTGGCGGAGAAAAAATGTTGGTGCTAGACAAAGAACCCGATATAAATACGATGGACACCCTCCGCACCAATGTGTTGCTGATTGCCGCCAACCTGCGCACAAACCCCGCAAAACTTTTGAGCCGTATACAATGCAATCAAATTGTTGCCGACGCAAAATTGCCCTACTATCGCCTCGACCAATGGCAACATGTAGCAGACAGCCTCCGTTTACCCTTTCATGCAGTAACCCGGGATGGCGCTTTTGTTATGCAATTGAAGAATGAGCCTTCGCAATGATTTTTAGGCAGGGGGAAGACGCTTTAAAATCCATAGCAGGTAATTTGTAAAGGGTGAACCGAAATCATCACCCTTAAAAAAATAAACATAAGGGCATCTCTAAAAACCACTAATAAAAAAGACAACTCAAACCCCGCACTTCAACCACTTCTCAAATGCTTTCACATTTTCCTTTACCACTTCCAGCTTCAATGGTGGATTGCCCACCCACACATAAGGCGGCTGATAACGATGGATATACTTTTTACCAATAAGGGCATATCGTTTGTTGATACCAAAGGCTTCCTGACCGGCACGTTCAAAACATTCTGAAGCATTTTGCCAGGTAAGGATACAGGCAAGTGGTTTTACATTTTGGTGCAGATAAACAAGCTTGTTGCGCGGATTTCCAGGGCATTGCACGATGGCTATTATTTAATTAATATTTACCAGCTGCCTTTCTCCATTGGCAAGTTTCAGCCACCAACGTTTCTGATCGGCCGGCTATCTATTTTATCTGTAGCACTATCCTTCTAAAAATTCTTTCAAAGCAACCACCTGTATAGCCCGGTCTCCTGATAGTATAAAGTCTGTTTGCCTTAGCGTAACGATAATCCCTTTTTTTAACTCAAAAAAATCCATGGCTTCAGTAAGGCCATTTAATTCCCTTGGCAGGTTGTCTGCATTCAGGTTGTGGCATACCTGAATTATAGCAGCAGCTTTTCCTTTTTCCATGGCAATAAAATCACATTCTCCTTTGTCAGAAAAATAATAGATTTCTTTAAACTTTCGACGCAGGTGGAGGAATACGGTGTTTTCTAATCTGCGGCCGCTTTCATCGGAAAATACTATGGAATTTTCGTTGAATAATCCCAAATCGAGAGTATATACCTTTTTCCGATTCCTGATTTGTTTTTTTAATGAATAGCTGAATTGCGGTACAAATTGAACGAGATATGCATTTTCCAGATAGGCGAAATATTCCAATATAGTACTTGCAGCGCTGATTTCAAATAGCCAGGTAAGCTTATTAGCCGATACGGGTTTGCCAATATTCGATATCAAATAAACAGCCAATTGCTTCAATACTCTTACATTCCTGATGCCATAGCACACGGAAATATCCCTGTACAAAATGTCTTCAAGCAGTTGGTTGAGTATAAAGCCATCATTGCTATTAAGGTATTTGGAAAAGCCACCGGCTTTATGGTAGGTCGCAGTAGCTTCCTATGTGCTATCCAATTTGTTGAAGGCTAAAAATTCCCGGTGAGAGAAAGGAAATAACGCTGCCGGAAAATGACGTCCCGTAAGCTTGGTACCTAATTCCTTGCTTAATAAACTTGCATTTGACCCGGTTATGACCATTTTATGACCATCATCCAAAAGCTGTCGTACAAACAATTCCGAGTTGTCAATGATTTGTATTTCAACGAATAGAATTACTTCAGGTTTTCGGTATGCTATTTCAGCAGCTAAACGGGCAAAGTCCTGATTTTCAAAGCTAGCGAGCCGGGTATCTTCAAAATGCAGATAAAATATATTCGTAAATCCCGTTTTTGATAATTGTAATAGGAGGGTACTTTTGCCATATCTTCGAATACTAGTAATAATCAGGGAAAAATTACTCCGAATTTTCAAGGCAGGCAATAAATCTCTTGGGACACCGGTATCTTTAATCAAAAATCTTATTTACTCCGAATCAACTATTTCAGCTAATTGTTGCCTTAACAGTATAAAATATTTTTGTTTGTTAAAAAACAATATTATTTGTTAGTAAACAAAGATATTTTCAAATACTATTTTTTATTAAAATGTTCAAACCTGATGTAAGAGAAGGCAGGAACGATTTAATCATTTCGAAAATCAAAAATTTATCAATACCCATGTAATTAGGGTCTGCTGAATAAGTCACGACAAGGGAAAATTCCCATTTTTGACGGTGGCTTTAAGATTGGTAAAATAAAAACCGCAATAATTTGCTGCAAGATAATGTTTCGGATAGGGCAAAAGGGGCCCTGCCCGATTATTTTAATCAGGTTTAGCACCAATACGATCGAGCCTATCCACGACTCGCTTGTTTGATTTAGCCGTGCTTTAATCCGATTCATACCATAGGCTGTTTTGGCCTGGCCAAATTTCCCCTCGATTGGATTGCGTTCCCCAGGTCTTAAGTGATTGTCCACTGCCTTTGCCGAAGGACGGCCCAAGGGCTTTGCCATCAGTTTTATGTTTAATGCTTTAAGCCTTGATCGGTTTTCCCGGTTACAATAAATCTTATCGGCAAATACTTTTTCAGGATAATTTCCAAATCTCCTTTTATAGTTTTCTATGGACCCCATCAATCTGGTTCCTTCGTTAAAGGCATCCCATGATAGCTCTTCGAGGAATACCATACCATTCATAATACTTACTTGTATTTTGGCGCCAAACTCAACATCCGCAGTTGCTTTACCTCTTACAATGGGTCGTACATGGGGCTGGTGAATACTTACAATCCGGTCATCTACCCTGTGTACTTTGTTATCATACATCCATTTCTGCTGCTCATACAAGGTTTGTATAACTAAGAGGTATTTGTACTGATGCTTGTTTAATGGAATGTGTTTAAAGCATATGAGCAGCTCATGCAGATGGTGAATATTTCGGCCTAGATAACCCAATTGCTTGCGAATCCCACACCTGATTTCTTTATGTGTTTTGCGTTTCTTCTGAGCTATTTTAAGATAATCTTTACGGGCTATTTTCCGATAGGTTCGCGGCTTTTTCTTTGCATTTGCTTTTTGTATTTTTAAAAATTCGTATAGCGCATCAATCAAATCTTCCGATTTTTCTCTTGCATCATTAATCAAATTCAAGTCGGTTGGGTAGGCGATATCCTGAGGGCAGGCAGTTGCATCTATCATCATTGTGCCTTCATTTGATGGAACCTCAGGATCAGGTACTTTGGGTTGCTCGGGATTTACCTCATCTGATGCTAATATCTCGTCACCCGGCAATATATCATCTGGCTGGTTTGGGTTTGGTAATGGGGTATCCTTCACAATTTCAGTTATCACTGATTCATCAGCCTTATCAGGAGCTGATTCCTGCTTTTCTACAACAGAATTTTCTGATCCAGCAATACCCATAATGGTTTCAGTAATCTCATTAATTTGTACTGCTCCTAACCGTTTTCGGAGCTCCACAAATAAGGAAGGATCGAAAACAGGCTCTTTGCTAAAACTCGGAAACCCAATGAAATACTGCATATAAATGTTTTCCTGAATCTGGAGAATAGTTTCCCGATCACTTAAATCACAAATATGCTTAATCATAATGGCTCCGCATGCTACCCTCGGATTAATCCCCCTTGCTCCGTAGTTGCGATTATTGAGTTGAAGTTGATAAATGCTATAAATTTTATCCCAAGGTACTTGCTTAGCCAACTTAACCCACCGGTTATTTGGGTCAAGATGCTGGGTGAAAGGAGATTCAAAGCCAGGGAGATCCAACTGTCGCGAACTGATGTAAGCTGACTTTGATGCACGGTTTTTTTGAGCTTTTGGCATATTGCTTTGCACTTGATTCAGTGCCAGGATACTCCAAACTCAATATTAATAAGGATATAAAGATATTCAGCAAACCCTAATTAGGTGCGGCCCTGTTTCCTAAAGCCTTTATTTCGTCCCCTTACTTTGCGACATTTTTAATTTTGTAGCATTTGATATTTTAGGGCACCTCTAATAACCACTCAGACAAGGCTTGGCAATTTAACAACTCCGGAGTAGAGACGAAAGGCATTACGTTTCTATATAAATGAGGAAGTTGTGTAATTGATGCGCAAAAGCGGCACAGTATCAGGCTTTATTAAAGACGCCCTTTAATAAAGAATTTGCTTTTAATTCGACATCCACTACCTGCTGCCGCCAGTTATTATCAACAAGGCCTTTCATGGTAATCCATGTAAGCAGCACCTGCTGCTTTGCACCTGTGTATTGTTTAAAAAGATCGCGTTTTTGGGCGACTTGTGTAGCTATAGCTTTGGTAATGGTAAATGGTTGCTCACTAAATTTTATTTCGCAAAGGTTAATGCAGTTATCAGCGCGATGTATTATAAGGTCTATTTGTACTCCCTTTTCTTCTGCCTTGCCCGGATAATACCAGGAAGCCTCAGTGGAGGCAATGCCAGCTATGCCCATTGCTTCTTTTAAAGCATCAAGGTGGCGCATACAAAGGTTTTCAAAAGCATACCCACACCATGAAAAATAAGCGCTGCTTTGGCTAATACTCAACCAATAGTTTTTTTGTTCAGAGGGGGTTTTGTGCATAAACCTAAAGTAAAATAAAGAGAATTCATCAATCAGCCGGTACAGACTATCCCGCTGACTTTTACCATATGGATTACTCTTTAGTACAAACCCACTTTCTGTAAGCTCATCAAGTGCCTTGGTAAGGCTACCTCCACTTGGAAGCTTAGCTATTTTAAGGAGAGACTGCCGGGATAGTCCACTTTGCTTTTTTGCCAGTGCAGCCACTACAGCAATATGCTTATCGGGGAAGTTGAATAAGGATTTATAAAGATTATCAAACTCGCCGGTTAGCAAGCCGTCTTTGGTAAAGCAGATTTGCTGTATATTTTGTGCTACACCTCGGCTCTTTTTAATGCCATTCAGGTAGTGCGGCACCCCACCGGTTACCATATATAGTTGGCATACCTGATAAGTACTAAGCGAAATGTGATGATGCAAAAGGTATTCGTTGGTTTCTGCCAGGGTAAAGGGTAGCATTCTCATACGGCGGGTAATCCGGTTATGTAGTCCGCCCTTGTTATTTACCACTTTTTGTATCATCCAGGAAGCTGCCGATCCGCATATGATCACCAGAAGATCGCTTCTTGTTTCAGCATACATATTCCAAAAATAACTAAAGCAAGACAGGAATTCAGATTTACGGGTTTCAAGCCATGGCAATTCATCTATGAAGATTACTTTCTTTTTTTAATGGCTAACGTTATTAAGGCATGCTTGTAAAAGAGTAAAGGCTTCATGCCAGGTTTCAGGTTGCTTTATATTTTTCTTAGCAGGGAAATACTTCTTTAGCTGAAGATAAAAATTTTTAATTTGTGATTCCATGGTGCCATCAATTTGGCCACTGCAACTGAATGTAATATATTTTTCAAGATAGCTGCGTACCAGGTATGTTTTTCCTACCCTTCGTCTTCCATAAATGGCCAGCAGCTCTGCTTTTGGAGATAAAAGTAATTCATCTAAAATTTCTTTTTCATGGCTCCTGCCTACTATTATATTACTCATTTCTAAAATTATAAGTAGCCAAAAGTACGAATAAATATATACTTATGGCTACTTATAGATTTTTTTTCATTAAGGTTTTAATTTTTATAAGTAGCCATAAGTACCAAAAAAAACATACTTATGGCTACTTATAATTAAATAGTAATATCAATATTCTGTTTTTTTTTACTCCAAATAACAAACTATATCCTCATATCGCGTCCCTTTATGTTCTCTGTAATAAAGTCTCTGACCTTATAATATACACTTTTTTCCCTCGCAAATACCCATTACGCTAAAAATTAATCTACCTTGTAATAAAACGCATTGAATTCTCCCACGCGGGTAATCAATCGTTGTTCATCTATCAATAGCGAAACAGACTGAGCCCTAATTGGGGTAAATGTCAGCAAACGCTTATTGCCATTGGTTGTGCCTGTTATTTCATTTATTACCAGACCTTTTTCATCTTTAAAAACCAAACGGAATCTGCTGCAGGATTGTCTATCTTTCAGAAGTTCACTTAAAGCAATTCGTTTTAAAAAGCCGGTGCTTTTTAAAACGAATTGCTTTAATCAGTTTGGTTTATATAGATTTTGAAGGTTTCAATTTTTCCATCTTTCAACGATGGTGCTTTCTTTCTTCTTCCGTTGATAACAACAGCAGTTTTTGATGGCAGGGCCTGGCTAAAATTAAATTGATTTCTCAAAGCCAAAAAATTCATCAACGCAGCAGAATCATTTTCATGAATCAGACCACGGATATCAGGAGGTACATTCAGCAGCAGGTTAGCTCCTCGACCCACGCTTTTCAGGTAAAGTTCAAGCAACTGTTTGCCAGATTAACCTTTTCATCTTCCTCCTTGTGATAAAACCAGCCCGGCCGTATGCTCACATCACATTCATCCGGTAGCCAGTTTTTACCAAAAATATTACCCTTGTTGAGGGTATCGGTTGGTGGCCCGCCAGCAACTCTTTTAAAACCAGTCGTATCCAGCATATTCCAATTGGTTTCACCGGCAAAGCCCTGTTCATTTCCTACCCAGCGTATATCCGGTCCTATGTCGCTGAATATGACCGTTTCCGGTGAAATGTCCCGGATGGTTTTTTCAAAAGCCTTAAAATCATATACCTGCTTTTTTCCATTGGGGCCTTCACCATTTGCTCCATCCCACTACAGTTCCCAGATGGGTCCATAATGGGCAAAAATTTCTTTCATTGTATTTATGAATACTTCGTTTTACGCAAGGCTATAAACATTCTTTTTTTACTCTCCTTGGCCTATTGGTTCTGTTTGTCATGGATTTGAATTTTAGAAATAAGGTTGTTAATGTCCATATTCCCTTTCATGCAGTAACCCGGGATGGTGCTTTTATTATGCAATTGAACAATGGGCCTTCGCAATGATTTTTAGGCAGGGGGAAGACGCTTTAAAATCCATAGCAGGTAATTTGTAAAGGGTGAACCGAAATCATAACCCTTAAAAAATAAACATAAGGGCATCTCTAAAAAGCACTAATAAAAAAGACAACTCAAAGCCCGCATTTCAACCACTTTTCAAACGCTTTCACATTTTCCTTTACCCAGCTTCAATGGTGGATTGCCCACCCACACATAAGGCGGCTGATAACGATGGATATACTTTTTACCAATAAGGGCATATCGTTTGTTGATACCAAAGGCTTCCTGACCGGCACGTTCAAAATATTCTGAAGCATTTTGCCAGGTAAGGGTACAGGCAAGTGGTTTTACATTTTGGTGCAGGTAAACAAGCTTGTTGCGCGGATTTTCAGGACATTGCACGATGGCTATTATTTCATTAATATTTATCCGCTGCCTTTCTCCATTGGCAAGTTTCAGCCACCAACGCTTTTGATCGGTGGGGCTATCTATTTTATCTGTAGCCTGTTGCAGTAGCACGGGTAATTGTTCCAACAGTTTTTGCCAAAAAGGTTTGTTGATAAAGGCATCCACCTTGTAGGTGTTTATGAGTTCTTCTGCAATCTCGGGGTGGTCGGCCTGAAAACCTGTGTTGAAAATGATGAAAGGTGCATAGTCTTTTATTTGTTGGATATGCTGCAATACTTCGAAACCTGAACCACCTACAATATCCCAATCGCAAAAAATAAGATTGGGCCTGATTTCATCTATTATTTTTTTGGCCATACGTACCGAATCGGCAGAACCCACACAGTTCCATTCGGGCCAACTATTCATTTCTTTGCGCAGGCGCTCCCGTACATCGGGAATATCTTCAATAATGCAATAGGTTTTATTGCTCAATAGTTCAGATATCATATTGAAATTTTTGAGGTATAGATATAATGACACGTGTACCCAATTTCACTCCTTCTACCACCATTACTTCATCTTCAATCGTATATTCAATGGAGGTTGTATTGTGCTGATTCAACAGGTCAATAATAGCGAGCAGGTTTTTACTGCCCACACCATTGCGGCGATAGTTGCTAATAAGTGCTGCTGCTTTGCGACCAATACCATTATCGGTAATGGTAAAAATAATGCGGTCTTCATTAGCCAGTTGCATGGTGATCCATAAATCTTTTGACCCCTCTTCCTTGTTGCGCAAGCCATGTACCAGCGCATTTTCTACCGGTATTTGCAAAATGCCCATGGGCACCACAAAGTCTTCCCTTGCCAATATTTCCAGTGGTATATCCTGATGTATTTGGATGCTATGCCTGAATTCCATTTGCTTAATGCTGCACACACTTTCCACCAACCGCCATTCTTGCGACAGTGGGTGTGCAATGCTGCCCGCCTGCGCATTGCGGAATATGATGCCAATACTATCGCCCAACTGTCCAAGCAAGGCATCTACCTCGGGCTTATCGTACAATTGTGCGCCAATGGTATTGAGGGCATTTAAAATAAAGTGCGGTCTGAATTGTGTACTCAGGCTTTTTACCTGCATAGCGGTAAGTTTACGTTGCTGTTCGCTGCGCAGGGCCGTTGCTTCGGCAGCAAGGCGTGCCGCGTTGGCTTCTGCCAATTGCTTTTGTTTGTGGAGGTAAAACAGCGAAAGGGAAACGCCGATAATAGCGCCAGAAATGAGCAGCCAAAACCACCATTGTTGCCAGAGGAAACGGCGGATGGTTGATGGGGATGGTATGGATGGTGATGGTGCCGTCTGACTGAAGCACGCGTAAATTTAATAGGTATTTACCGCTTCGCTGATTTAGAAAAGAAAATGAGTTGTTTGTGGTTGCATCGCTCCATTGCAGGGTATCACCAAGGGCGGAAAAAGCCATTTGCAAATAGTGAGGCATATTGTCCTGCGATTGGTAGGCTACTTCAATATGCAAGCTGTTTTCTGTAGGTCCGAGTTCCAGTAATTCGCCATGGGAGAGGGTATGTTTTTTTCCACCTATGGTAATGTGTAGAGCAGGTTCAACAAGATATGCCGGTTGCTTCAGCCAGGTTTTAAGGTCTATTTGGTACAAGTTATCTGTAGTAGCCAACCAAAGGCTACTATCGCGGTGATCCACCAACATGGTATTTTGCTCGCAATCAGCCGTAAAATTGGTTTCTTGCGGGTTCAGGTAGCGTATGCGTATTTCCTTGCTTGTATTGTAAGCTTTTAAATCGAGCAGCAAAAGGTTGCGGCCTGCACCCAATACCAGGTATTTGCCCCATTGTTTGATAGAACCAATAGTATGACCATCGCGCAGCAAGGGATGTTCAATGTGGATAGCGGAAGCTGATGTAATATTATTTTTCTTTCGGGCATCAATGACCCAAAGGCCCTTGCTGCCACCCATCCAAATCATACCGTTATTGTCGCAAAGGGAGCTAAGAACACCAAAAGCGGTTTGTTCCTTTTGCATGGTAAAAGTTATTGCCTTGCGTGTGGAAGTATCGTACACGCCCCAACCTTCGCTGTTTCGCCCAAAAAAGATTCGGCCATGGCGGTCTTCGGCAAAAGTGAGCAAATTTACCAGCCCCACACCTTGTTCAGGGCCTATCTTTTCCATTTTAATACCGCCGTTTGAAAGTGCATTTTTCTCCAAAAAAGCAAAACTCGAGATGCCAGCAAGCCCTGCGAGTATGCTTTTGCCGTCTCGGGTTGGGGTAAGCATAAAACCGGTACTATAATCATACCAAAGATTTTGGAAACCATTAGCTGTTGAATACTTAAAGAATGAAGAAGGATTTTCACTGAAAAAGAAAAGGTTGTTACCCAGGCAGTTGCCACCATTCAGAAATTTCATGGTGGTAGGTATACTGTGGATTCCGGTTTTGGAAATGGATGGTAATCCGGTAGAGTAACTGCCTGCATAAATGGTTCCATCCCCCGCTTGTGCAAGGGTGTTGATGGAATTGCTGTTTCTGCTATTAAAGAGTTTTGGATATTGGGTAATATGAGGAAATATCCGTAAGACTTCGTTTGCATTGCCTACATAGTAGCTGTTATAAAACCGATCATTCAAAACAGATTGTGGGCGCGATTCTGTAAATATGGGTATGGGTTTGTATCCTCTTTTGGGAACATCTCTGATAAAATAATTATTTTCACGAACAAGCACATGCGGAATGCCATGTGAACCCAAAAGCAGGAACTCATAAAATCCCTTTTCGGGAATCCCTTTTTTATTCTTGACTACCAAAGAACCCTTGTCCGAGGATAGTACTACGATACTGTCTACTCCCATTACGAGAGCAAGATTGTATCCGCCTGCCTGCTGATAGGTACCAATCAGTTTTTGGGTTTTACTTTCTTCTTCAAACAGATACACCCAAAGTCTGCCTAGAGTATCCTTATAACCAATCGCTCCCTTACCCGTAGTTAGGTCTGGGCAAATTACGGTTGAGTCTGCTATCATTCCTTCAAGGGGGTATGGTGTTTCAATTGGGTGAAACTCCTTTCCATCAAAATAGGAAGGAGAGATATTTATGCCCGGTATGCCACAAACCAAACTACCTTTTTCAAGCAGATTCCTATAAGACCATTCCCTGATTGGTTTGGTGGTGTCCAATTGCAGGCTGTCTTCTGCCAAACGAAGGAATTTCCTGTTGTTTCATAATAAATTTCTCCTTGCTTATCGTACCCCAAAACATTATACAGGTTTATATCTCTAAGTGTACTGCCTACATAAATGGTTTGGTTATGGTAAGTAGCAAACCGTACATAATTGCCCGGGTAGGGTTTGATAATAATGCTACCATCCTTCGCTTGGTTGATGTCGGAC
>JBBQXO010000132.1:0-13131 GCA_038209595.1 Chitinophagales bacterium | reverse complement strand
AAAAACAGCTTATCAAAACAAGGTCAGGGCCACTTTTCTTTGGGCTGGATTTTTACTCTTCTCTTTAATAGCAATTTTTCTTTACCGCAACAACCTCCAAAAACAAAAGGCCAATAAGGCACTTGAGAAAAGTTTGGCAGATTTAAAATCTACCCAAACTCAACTTATCCAATCCGAAAAAATGGCCAGCCTTGGTGAACTTACCGCAGGCATAGCCCATGAAATTCAAAACCCGTTAAACTTCGTCAATAATTTTAGTGAAGTAAATAAAGAATTGCTTGAAGAAATGAAAGATGAAATTGATAAAGGGAACATGAATGAAGTAAAAGCATTGGCAAATGATGTAATCGATAATGAAGAAAAAATAAATCATCACGGTAAGCGGGCTGATGCTATTGTAAAAGGTATGTTGCAGCACAGCCGCAACAACACTGGCAAAAAAGAACCAACAGATATTAATGCTTTGTGCGATGAATATTTACGATTGAGCTATCATGGCTTAAGGGCCAAAGACAAATCATTCAACGCTACAATGAAAACTGATTTTGATCCAACGATTGGCAACATCATCATCGTTCCCCAGGATATTGGAAGAGTAGTTTTGAATTTACTGACGAATGCATTTTATGTAGTGGATGAGAAGAAGAAATCGGGAATTGAAAACTACGAACCCACTGTTTCTATAAGCACAAGAAAGGTTAGCGATAAAATTGAAATAAAAGTGAGTGACAACGGAAACGGCATTACACAAAAAGTATTAGACAAAATATTTCAGCCGTTCTTCACTACCAAACCAACGGGGCAGGGAACAGGTCTTGGTTTAAGTTTAAGCTATGATATTATTAAAGCTCATGGTGGCGAAATAAAAGTAGAAACAAAAGCCGGAGAAGGAACTGAATTTTTTATTCATTTACCTGTTGCCTGAGTTTGAGAGCTACCTGTCGGCAGGCACTGGTAACTGGAAAAGAAAATCGCCTGGGAGATAGTTGTTTCAGGTAAGTGTTGCATCTAGTGTCCGAAGCAATTCTGTATACACAATAGGGAATATTTTTATTTTATCTATCAACACATTTCAATTGCGCATTTTGTTAGAGTCGCAATATTAATCTTGCTCGTTTTAGCGGAACCAGCAGTTTATTTTTGAGAAAGCATTTCGATATTCCATGCTATTACAGAACCATTTAGTGCGTACAATCTTATCTTATTAATACTGTTTAAACGCTGTTGTTAGTTCAATGTCGAAATCGATTGGCACTGGGCGGTAACTGACTACGGGCAGTCAGGTTTACCCAATAACTTCACAAAGAACCATCGCACCTAATTTCAGCCAGCGCATCCGGATATCTATCTGGAGCCGGAAATGAATTTAGATATAGCATAACTTATTTAACCAGGTAACCTTTTAAGCCATTGTAGGTAACGCTCCCGGCTGTTTTACCATAAATTAAAGGAACACCACCACTTGTGCAGGGACCAATACTTGCAGAAAATGCGGCCCCACTATTTGCTTCGCCAATAAAACCAGGTTGTAAGCTGATAAAGTTCCCAGCCTTGTAGCTCACCAAAGCACCGGCACCCGTAACATGTGCGGTAGAAATGATTGATCCTCCGGCCGTATGATAATAAGGAATATTCAGCGTTTGATTGAAAGTGGTGAAGGTAATGGTTGCCGGACAGTTGCTGTAAACAGCCGATTCATACATTCCCCTTCCATAGGTAGCGGCCCTTATTTTATTTACTGATTTCAATACCTGCAGGTCCATTACTTCCACAACCGGCAATCCGTTGCTGAAAGGAATCCAGTCGCCCATATTATTGTTCCGGTAAAAAATACCGATATCGGTACCTACGTAAACAGCACCTCCCGGAGCACCACTAATATCCTCAAATGCAATACAGTTAACCGGTACATTCGGTAACGAGCCGGACATATTGGTCCAGTTAGCACCTCCATTCAGACTACGAAAGACTTTTTCGCCTTCATTATAACCGGCAAAACTGATCCAAACTTCGCTGGAGTTGGCCGGATTTGTTTCAACTGCAGTAAGAGCGCTTAGGCCACTAAAATTGGGGAGACTGGATAAATTCCAGGTGCTGCCCCCGTCGGTACTTTTATAAAGTGTAGAAAAAATTAATTGTGAATAGTCCGGATCGTAAACATAGAGACCCAAATAAACAATCTGTGTATTTTGGGCACTTATACCAATAGAGGCACCGATGATTACACGATCTGAAGAAGGTGGGCTAGAGTAATAATAGCTGTACGACCAGCTTGATCCTCCATTAACCGACTTCGCCATTGCGTTACGGAAAAAATAAATGGTATTGGGGTTCGTGGGGTCAAGCAGCAGGGGTGACACCCAGGGAAAGTTACTGTTTGACCCCAGTAAATTTGTCATTGATAAACCGCCATTTACACTTTTGTATAATCCACCATTTTGCGTGGTGGCATACATAATGTTATTGTTGGTGGGATCAATGGCACAATCCATCCCATCCGATCCAAGGATTTGTGTAAAGGTTGTGGATGTATTCGTTTTTCGGTTGGTCCCATTATCCTGCGTTCCACCTATTGCGATGTTTCCCGACCCGGTATTGCTAAATCGGTAGTATTGAGTAATTTGTAGATTGCCATTGCGATCAGTCCAGTTAACACCCTCGTTATCGCTGAAATAGAGTCCTCCGTCTGTGCAGGCATAAAGCCGGTTGGTTCCCGGCTGGAAAACGAGATTGTGTATATCTACATGATAAATGACATCCGTTGCGTTTTCCGGCACAAAAGATATTGTAGCCCCTGCATTTACAGAGCGGTAAATACGAATACCACCCATAACTACCCGATCGGCTGATGTATTACTTACGGCCATTGAAAAGTCGTAATAAGATTGATCCCTATTTCCATCGGGGGCATTGTTAAAAGGACTAGGGCTATTGCTTTGCAGCGTAAAAGTATTACCGCTATTTGCCGAGAGATAAAGCCCCCTGAAAGTGGATCCGCTACCAACAGTAATTGTAGGGCCGGCAATCAGGTAAACCCTTGATGGATTCGCCGGCGAAACGGCAATTCCTGTTCTTGATGTTTTATATTCTGAATCAAACGGAACGGATGGAAGTGTAAAGGGGTTGGAAAAAGTTTGTCCCCCATCTGTCGATTGATAGAATTTCCGCTCCCCGCTCATATAAACCGTGTTAGGGGCTCCTGGCTTTATTTCTATGTCGTATAAAAATCCATCGAATTCAGTTTCAAACACCATCGACCACCCAATTCCTCCATTGGTGGTTTTAAACAATTGGTTTCCGGCAATCACAAAAAGTATATCTGGATTCTGCGGATGCATAATCATTTTGTAGGCTCTTACCTTATCAACTTCCGGAAACTGAAGTCCGGTAACAGACCAGGTAACCCCGCCATTTACCGATTTTAAAACACCGGTTGAAAAGCGGGAAAAGCCTGCATTGGTATTTCCATTTCCTGTAGCAGCATCTGCATCTCCGGTTAAGATGTAAAGAATGTCGGGATTGTTATGGTTTACGCATACACTGGTAAGACTTTGATTGGGAATACCCTCTGTTAATGAAATCCAGTTGAAACCTCCATTGGTAGTTTTCCATAATCCACCACTCGCTGTAGCAAGAAACAGGATATTGTTGTCGGTAGGATGGAAAGCAATACTGTTCGCCCTTCCAATTCCTTTATCTCCACTCACAACAGAGGAAGGCCCTATGGAAGTCCAGCTACCGGAATAACTTTCCGTTCCGGATGGTCGGCTGGCAGCAAAGCGTTGATTCACATCTCTTACTGCTTTATACCGGAGGGAATCCTGCTGTAGCAGTTCTCCTTTGGCACCCACACGGTACATCATATACCATTCCTCCCGCTTCCATTGTTTATAGCCACCTTTATCGGTTCCTATAGTTTTGAAATATTCATTTTGAGTATCTCGATAGTCTAAAAAGTTACCTGCACGTACCTGGGAAAAAGATGGTTGATAAATCAAAAGAAGGCAGATAAAAAGAAGTTGACTCAGCTGTTTCATACAAACTTTCACTTTCATTTACAATTAGGTTATTTCTTTTCTATCTCAGCAATTCTTTTTTCGAGCTGGATGATATACAGGGCCAACTCTTCAATTTTTTCCATCATGCGGCGTTGTATTTCTCCAAGATCTTGTCCACCCTGCATTTCTTCAGCCGAAGGAATTCCCGGCAGGTGTTTCTTTTCGTTTATGTATTGTGCCAGTTCGGGTATGCTGCGCAATGAGTAATTCTTTTGAAAAACATAATCGGGCCAGTTGGCCTGCAATTGTACCCTTACCTCTTCACCAATCATCTTTCCTCTTACATTTAGCAAAAAGCCTGCGGCCGTTGCGGATGTTCCAATACTTACTTTTCCATCCGGGTGAACATACATGCGATCTGCTCCATTTACCCGCATCACCATCCTACCCAAATCATTGCTGGCCACCGTACCTATCTTCACATCGTTTCCGGTAAGGGTAAAGAAGCCTTTAATAGTATCGTTTTCGGTAAGCGTCATCTGCACATTCGCTCCTTCCAGCCGCAGCACTTCTGTATTGGCGGACCCACCTCTGTCGATGTGCAACCGGGCATTTGCAGTAGATCTTCCCATGCTTACAAAACCCTCATTATTCATTACCCAGTCATGGGAAGATGCCGGAATTTTCTGGATATAAAGATTGGTTCCAAGGTGCTGGAACTGGTGTGTCGGTATACCCGTAATGTTTTCAAATAAAATCCTTCCGCCTCCACCAGTGGCGGCATCATCTCTCAACTTTAATGGACCGGCGCCCGCAATCAACGACGGACCAAATACATGCAGCCGGGTGCCGGCTTCTGGTGTTGCTGTATTGATGCCGACACTTCCGGTATTGTTGTTATGGATGGAGGTTCCGTTTACATTCCAGTAGTTCGAACTGCTGCCTGTAGCCATTTGAACCCACGCACTTCCGTTATAAAAATAAAAGCCAGGTGACGTATCTGTTTGGTAAATCATCAACCCTGTTGCAGGTGCAGCAATAAGGTTTCGCTCTGTCTGCGTCATTCGGGGCACTAATATCCCTTTACTGGTACTGGTAAGATCCAGTTGCGCTGAAGCATTTGGCGTGTTGGTACCAATACCTACAGACTGGGCCATTGCACAATTAGTGCAGTAGAAAAAAATCAAAAAAATTATTAACAGTTGCTTCATAAAATTGAGTTATACCTATTGATTGAATCTAAAAATTATTCCTACACTATTTTTATTTAAAGCCATCCATCAGGGCTTACCCACATAAAAGCGGGTGGCCTCTTCTGGCTTATTGTGTTGGGTTAAACTTGCTGCGTTTACAGCATTAATGGGCAAGCCGGTATTACTGATGAAATATCCGGGAGCACTTTTGCTCTCAATAGCCACTACATCCATTCCGTTTTCTTTACCCAGCGTATGAAATACAAACTGATAGGTGGCATCATTGGGGTCAGGAGAGGGAAAAACACCCGGCACATCTTCTAGTCCAACCGCCCATTTATTATCTGCTGCACTCTTATATACTCGCCAGAAAATATTCTTTTCCTTTTTTGATGATACATGCCAGTGGTTTCCCTGTGCTCCCTTCCAGTCTGCAAAAAAGTAACAGTCTTTTTCATTTTTTAAATCTGAAAGTGGATAGTTTTTAGGGACTGTGAGGCGAAATAGAGAAATAAAACCTGCATCGGCCAGATAATTATAGTTACTACCATCTTTTTCGGTTAGAAAAATTCCGCTGAAACTATTGGGATTGGTAGGCAGGCCGCCAGTCGGGCCTTTTGTTTTAGAGCAGGAAACCAAAAACGAAACAAGTGTAACCATTAACATGGTGCGTACTTTCATAGCTTAATATTTTTAGTGAATATTTTTATGTTTGAAAATTTCGATAGGATATGCGTTGTTCAAGCCTGGTGAAATAACGGCCATAATAAACCAGGCAAGCGTCAAATAATCTGTTCTTTAATACCTTTATTTCTTGCTTTGATTGAAGCTTAAATTTTTTTAATCGTACCTACGTTTGATGTAGCAATCTTTATTAACGGATCGCTACAGTTATAAAAACAGCAACCGGTATTTTTGGTATTATTCAAATCTTTGAAACATGCTACAACCAGTAAGTTGAATGTTGATATTACTGAACTGATAAATGTTTTTGAGTTCATCATTGAAATTTCAAGTTGCGTTATTACTAATCCGCTTTTGTAAATTTCACTAAACATGATTTACAGAACAATACCCTAATGATGTGATAGAGGAGAATATCTTCGCAGCATAAATGATGAAGATGGTGAAAGACCGAAGAAAAAAATTTAAACTAATTTTTCGTTGATTGCTTTACTCACGGCTTCTATTTGAGAACGTACCTGTAGTTTTTCGTAAATGCGTTTGATGTGCGTACGCACTGTATCAAGACTGATAAAAAGTGCGGCTGCAATCATTTTAAAACTATTACCCTGCGAGAGTTGTTGCAGAATTTCTTTTTCCCGTAAAGTAAGCTGGTAATTATTTGCAACTGTAGCCTGCGATTGCTGCATGTTGTTAATAATCATTCGGGCGATGGAGGGGCTCATCGGAGCACCGCCTGCCAATACTTCTTCAATGGCATTTACCAGTTTTTCTGAAGCATGCTTTTTCAGCAGGTATCCATTGGCACCTGCATACATGGCTTCCATTACATGCTCATTGTCGTCAAAAATAGTCAACATGATTATTTGTACCAACTGATTGGTTTGCCTGATGCGCTTTACCGCCTCAACGCCACTAACCTCCGGAAGATCCATGTCCATTAAAATAAGGTTGGGCATTAATGTATTTACCTGCTCCACCACTTGCTGGCAATGTAAAAATGCCCCCACTACCTTATATCTGCCGGTTAATGTTAACAGACTTTCCAGGCTTTCCAGCAGGCTGGCATTATCCTCGTATATGATAATTTTAATCATATTTTTTTACTACCATCTAAGGGTGCAACTTACAATTTTTTGTTTGCTGGCAGCTACCCTAATCATGTGATGTTCTTTACAAGTTTCACCAGGGTACCACTGCCTGGTTTAGATTCGATCAACAATTCGGCCTGTATCAGAGCGGCACGCTTGCGCATGTTTTTTAAGCCATTGCCTGCTGATACCTGCTGTTGATCAAAGCCAATACCGTTGTCTGAAATCTGCATGGTAAGCAGCGGTGCTTCAAAGCTAATGCTTACCTCAAGGCTGCTGCATTTACTGTATTTTACAGCGTTGGTAATGGCTTCTTTAAAAATGAGGTACCAGTCTCTTCGCATTTCCGGGTTCATTCTATAGGATAATATTTCGCCTTCCGTATTAAAGGTAAAGTGGATGCCCATCGGTTCAAGCATTTCTGCCATCCATTCTTTCATTTTTAAAACCACCTGATCCAGGGTATCATTTGCAGGGTTTACCGCCCAAATAATATCACTCATTTTTTCCATCATGTCGGCGGAGCGAAGTTGAATTTTATAGAGGTATTCACTGGTTTTAGGTAATAGCGAACCATCTGTATTGGCCACTTTACTAAGAATATTTATGCCGGTAAGGGTCGAGCCTATTTCGTCGTGTAAATCCCGGGCCAGTTTATCCCGAATCTTATCTTCGGTAATAAACTTGCTAATACGCTCACCCAGCAGGGTTGTCATCTTTTCAACCTGTTTTACCTGGCGATGGGTAAAGAAATTCCGGCGGCTGCTTTCGCTTACAACAACCCCGAATATTTTTCCTTCAATCCAAATTGGCACAGCAAGCAAAGAAAGAACTTGTGCAGTATCGTCTTTTCCCCAGGTCGATTTTCGGGTATCACGAACGCTTACCGGCATTTTACTTTCCACCACTTTTTGTGCAATTTTAAAACTCAATTGCTGTTGTTGGTTCAATGGAATTTCGGGGGATTGAGTTGTAATAGCATCTCCCGCTGTGCTACGCAGTACGACCTGGTTCTTTTCAGGAATAAACTCGTAAATCGAACAACTTTCGCATCCTAGCAGGGGCTGAACAACGGCAGTGGCCCTGCTTAATATTTCCTTTAGCGAATTATTGGTGTACAAATGAATCGCAAATCGGTTCAGTAATTTTTCATCCAATATCTTTTGCTTTAGATTTCGAAAAACAAAAAGCACAACCGCCACCAATGCGGTAGCGACCAATAAAAAAAACCAGGTAGTTTTCCAAAAAGGAGGCCATACAATCAGTTCAAAGGGAGCTGAAGCGGCAATGACCGTACCATCCTGCAGGGAAGCTTTAATGAGCAGGCGATAGTTACCGGGTACCAGTTGTTGTAAATTTAATTGGGGCATGGTTGTAATGGGTATCCATTTATCCTGCGGCCCCGCCAGCTTGTATTCAAATACCATGGGGGTAGTGCCAAAGTACAGGGCGCTTATGGTAAACTGATAGGAATTATTGCGATAGCTCAAACGATAACCGGGATCTACCTGTGTTGCCAGGTTCAATAAGGTATCGTCGGTTTGAAGCGAAGCAAGCCCGAGCGGAAAAGAAGCAGGTATAACGGGCTGTGTGTTTAGTTGTAGCATGCCACCGGGAGCAGGTACCAGCAATTCCTTAGTGGCATAGTTGTGATGCATTCGGTGTGGCCATACAGGGTCAGAACCAAATTGCATCCCAATGTAGGGTTGGGCTATCGCCACCTCTTTACTATTTGTATTAATTGTGCTTATACCTGCTGAATGCAAGGCAAAAATGGCTCCATCGCCTGCAGGTGCTACCGACAGGTATTGATTTTTTAGACCGCCTGTGCCCATGTAATGCCTGCGCCATGTCAACGAATCACCCTGTACAATACTACCCCTGAATAGCCCACCAGTATGTGTGGTAATCCACCAACTGCCATCGTCAGCATTTACCATTTCGTTCAACAGGGTCATGGCATCGCCTTCGCCAGGTCGTTTGTCTACTATAAAATTATCCCATTCGTTGTTACTTAATTTATAGCGTTGAAGCCCATACCCAAAGTATCCAACCCACATCCAGCGATTTATAGGGTCAAACAACAGGCTTGTACCGGGCCTTTTTATTTGACCGTTTATTTTTATAGTGGGTTGGTCCCATTGGCGGATATTGGGGTTATAGCGCCACACACCTGTTATAAATGATGCCAGCCATACATTTCCACTATCGTCTATCTCAATGTCTCTGTAATAGCTGCCGTTTAGCGATGCTGAAGGCAGCCAGGGCTTCAGTATATTCTGGCCGGGAAGGAATTGGTAAACCTGTTGTGTTGTTAGTAACCAAATAATACCTCCCATCTTTTTTACCATCATGCAGCCTGCTAGCGGTTTGCCGTGTTCGTCCCGGGTTATCTTTTTTATCTGGCCGTCTTGTGATGATAACACATACAATGCAGCAGGTTCGCCGCAAGTAGCCAGTGTAATATTGAGGCTATCAATCCGCAATACCGAGGTCATTGTATTACCCCCCAATTCTTTGGCAGGTGTAAAAAGCCTAAGATAAGTTGCCGAAGCTTCTTGAGGGTTAAAATACCAAAGCCCTCTGTTAGTGCCAGTAAAAATTGTTCCGTCTTTAGTGGTAAGTCTACAACTAACCGATATATTTAAAAGACTGTTTTGTTCAGCATAAGCAATCGGCACGATGCTGGGTTGCTCCTGTTTATTTCCCAGCGAAATCAAACCTTTATCGCTGGCAATACTTAGGGATTTTTCATCCGTAGAAATGGCTGGTACTATTGTATTTTCCGGATGTTTATTGAAGGCTTCTTTTTCAAATATACCGGTAGTAGTATTGTAAGAAAATAGTTGCCCGCCAGATACTGATAGCCAGATTTTATGGCGATCAGTATCCCACACCATATCCATAATATCATCATCAAAGCCTGCTCCCAACAGTGAGAATTCACCTGTTTTAATATTCAGCAGCGCCAGTCCTTTATTAAACGCTAACCAAAACTCATCATCATTTTTTCTCAAGCATTTTTTAATGGCATAGTATCCGGGTTTTTCTGCAAATGCTTTATGCCTTCCTATAAAACCTCTAAAATCAAAATAAGAAAAGTCTTGGGTTTGCGGAGCGTATCTGATGAAGTAGGCGCCATCATTCGCAATCCAAACTGTTCCGTCTGGGTCAACATACAGATCCCAAATCAGCGGGTTCGGAAAGCCCGGAGCCTTAGGGGTTTCAGGAGGTACTATACGTTGCCATGTGTTCTTTTTGGTATCGTAGCGGTTAAGCCCCCGGAAGGTGGCAATCCAAATATTGCCATGCTTGTCAGTTTCTATGTCATTAATTACTTCATTGGAGATAGACGCAATAGCAGATGGCGTAAAGGTTTCTATGGAAAAACCATCGAAACGGCAAAGACCATGGGGGGTACCTATCCAGATATAACCGGAACTATCCTGAGCCAAAGCCGTAATGCGGTTATCTGCAAGTCCATTTTCAATGTTCAATTGCCGGGCTGCGTGCAGCCGTTGGCTATATGCCTCATTTGATGGGCACAGCATAAGCATCAGCAATAAGGAAGTTATACAGCTATTGATTATCATGCAGCAATTAAAATAGGAAAGATAAGGTTCTTTTTTTATTGCATAAAAGTGTTGGATTTAACTGCAAGAAACTAATCTGGAAAAATTTTGCTGAATGTAGATAGCGCTGAAACTTTCTTACAGTAAACTACTTATTGAGGAACCAAAAGTTGTTAAGTTTTAGTATTTTAAAAAGATGATTCTTTTTTTTATCCTCCTCATGGATTTATATTCAAAGGTGCTTGCTAACGAATAACAACTAAAAAGTTTAATTTACAGAAGTTCATAATATTTGTTAACGAATACAATGTTGAAATTCTCTTTACTTAAAAATTTAAAAATGAAATCCGGAAAGAAACGATCAAGCCAGCAGAGGAAATGTACCTCTTTCCCAACATTCATAGTCGCCGCCTTTTGTTCCTGAACTTTTAAGAAAAGGCCGGCCAACCGGACAGACGTGTTTCACTTTTATTATCACATAATCACCAGTTTTATAACTAGTACTGGAAATACAATTTATGAATTTCAAAAAGTATAAAATACTGTTTTGTTGCTCGTTTTTTTTTACTGGAGTGTGTGCTCAAAGTACCCAGTCTTCGGGTGTAAACACCTATGCTATGGTAGTGGGCATTTCGGGCTACAAGGATGCAGCCATTCCAAAATTAAATTATGCAGATAAAGATGCCGGCCTTTTTGCCCAATGGCTGCAAAGCAAGGCTGGCGGAAGCGTACCGGGTTATAACATAAAATTATTAACGAACCAGGATGCCAGTATAGCTGCAGTGTACAGTGCGCTGGATTGGCTAAAACAAACCACTGCAGCAGGCGATACCGTCTTCATTTATTTTTCTGGTCATGGCGATATAGAAACGAAAGACAGCATTAGCAAGGGATACCTGCTGGCCTGGAACTCCCCTTCTAATAACTACCGGAACAATGCTATCAGCGTAGCAGACCTTAACAATATAGCAAATACGCTTACCATTAGTAACAGGGCAAATGTCATCATCATTACGGATGCCTGCCACTCAGGCAAAATGGCCGGCGATTTCTACAAGGGTCGAGCGCTTACTGCGTCTAACCTCAGGTTGGTTTTAAATAACCAGGTAAGAATGGCATCTTGCCGGGCAGATGAACAAGCCGCCGAAGGCCCTAATTGGGGTGGCGGAAGAGGCGTGTTTTCTTATTATCTCTTAATGGGCTTAAATGGAAAAGCCGGTAACAATGGCCACGTGAAATTGCAGGACCTGCAACTATTTCTTGATTCTGCTTTTGCCACAGACAAATACCTTAAACTGGATAACCACCAACAGCATCCGGTTTCTGACGGCAGCCCCATTTTTCCTGTTGCGAAGATAGATTCGGCTACGATGCTGGCTCTTAGTGTTAAGGAAAACCCGGGCGCAATGGCCCAGCCCGCAGCAACTGCAGGCTTACAATCTTTAAAAACAATTGGTCGCCAGCCAATCGATTATTTTTTTGAAATGGCATCGCAACAGGATTTTCAAACAAGTTTGCCATTTGCTAAGTTTCAACAAGACACTTCAGCCGGATTACCTGCGAGAATGGTGCAGGCATATATTGAAAAACTAAAAGATCCAATCGCCTTAACAGACCAAAAATATTATACTGATTCAGTAGTCAGTATAACCCAACATAAAAAGTATCTTGAAGAAACTCAAAAACGTACAGACCTGTCAGATACAGAAAGGATAACAACATTACTTTATCTGGAAGATGTTTTTGGAGTGCAGCAAAAGAAGAATCAGGAAGAAAATGTAAAAGCTCATGTTCTATACAATCAATTGACCCTACTTTTTAATCAGCTACAAAAAAACCGTTTTAGCAATTACAATTTTGTACAAATATTTTTGCAACTCATACATAATAGAAGCCAGGAAATGATCAATGCATACCTTAGTGGCGACCTTGCAGAACTGGAAAAAAGACAATATTATGCTACAGGTAACCGAAACTACAGGGACTTTTTACCCCTCATGAAAATTGCCATAAATCTTGCACCAGAAAATAATTATCTCAAAAATATCATGGTCATAAATGAAGCATACCTGGCCGGCCTTATAGATCGGTTAGATATCATGACGAATCAGTCAGCAACAGATAGTTTATTGCAGACCGCCTCCAAAAAAATAAAGATAGCATTGCAACTGGAGCCCTACTCGGCCTATATTCACAACGAGATGGGTAATATTTATTTTCAACAAAAAATGTATGACTCTTCCCTGTATCATTTTGATTATGCGGCACTGCTTACTCCTGCATGGGCTATTCCTCATAGCAATAAAATGAGGGTGAACCTCGCCAAAAACAACTTGCCTGCGGCCATCAGCGCAGCTAATACTGCAAACAAGCTTCAACCAAATCTTGCTTTTGTAAACACCAATGCCGGCCTGGTAATGGAAAAAACCGGAAACCTCTTGGCAGCAGAATCTTATTACCTAAAAGCGATTCAAGAAAACAACGTGCACTATCTTCCTTATGAGCGGCTTGGTCAACTTTACATACGCACAGGAGAATATGCAAAAGCAGATTCATTTCTATATGAGTCAAACAACCGCAAAGAACTTTTTGC
>JBBQXO010000131.1:0-13144 GCA_038209595.1 Chitinophagales bacterium | reverse complement strand
AAGATTGCAAACACTGGAACAATTCAGCGAACTCGGCAGCGGATTTCAGATTGCGATGCGTGATCTTGATATCCGCGGGGCGGGTAACTTGCTTGGCAGTGAGCAAAGTGGTTTTATTGCAGAGATTGGTTTCGAGATGTACCAGAAAATTCTGGATGAATCGATCCGTGATTTAAAGCGCCGTAAGTTTAAAAACCTGTTTAAGCAGGAGATAGATGCGCAGGATGATTTTGTAAACGACTGCTCGATAGATACCGATTTGGAAATACTGATACCGGATACCTACGTAAACAATATTGCTGAAAGGCTTAGCCTATACACCCGGCTCGATAATTGCAGCGACGATGCCGACCTTCAGGAATTTCATACCGAAATGGCCGACCGGTTTGGCCCCATTCCTGCACCGGTGGAAGATCTTTTTAGAACGGTAAAAGCGAGAAAGATCGCGGTTTCCCTGGGTTTTGAAAAAATGCTATTGAAAGACCATTTGCTCAAATGCCATTTTGTACCCAACCACGAATCGCCTTATTTTCAAAGCAATACATTCAACCGGATACTCGAATACGTAACCACCCGCACCAATAAGGCTCAACTTAAGCAAATTGGCGTGCATGGCATTTTGTTTGTTCGGGATATTGAAAGCATGGAGGCACTGCTAACTTTTCTGTCGAAAATGCATGCATTTGTAGTGGAGGTAAAGGTGGCGGTTTTGGAAGAGATGGTTTAATGATGGCCCTACGAAGGTGAAACAAGATCATAAAAGGCTTGTATGAGCGTGATTATTTTAAGTCCAGTTGCAAGCAACAAACAATAATATCTTTCCACAAATTCGCTCACCTCACATCTCTCACCTCTCTCACCTCTCTCACTTCTCTATCTCTGAATCGTCCGTACCGCATTATAGTAAAGCCGCTGCAATAAATTCAAATTATCTGTAATAATTTCAGCTTGTGCGGTAAGCCCTTCCCTATAAAAAACCGTATAATTGTTTTGAGTAAGAAGGCTATCAGGAAGCCTTACCCTTGCTAAAAACCCGCTATCGGTACTTGCTTGCTGAATGGCCTCAATTTGCCCTTCCAAAGCACCAAACTGCTCAAAGGGATAGGCTTGCAGCTTTAGCCTTACCTGCTGTCCAGCGGCTACCCTACCAAAATTGTATTGTGGCACCACTAACTCGGCAAAATATTGGCTTTGTGGAGGTGACACATACAGCAAAACCTGTCCATTGCGTAAAACCTGCCCGGGTTGGTAAAAGGCTGCAAATAATACAGTGCCGCTATCAGGTGAAGTAAGCACATATTGCTGCTTCCACAATTGCACCTGTGCCTGCATAGCGTATAAAGCTTGCCTAAAGTTTTGATGCTGATTAAAAATATCGTTATCGAGGTTGGCTAATTCTTTTTGCTTTTCAAGCTGTTGCATTTCGTTGCCTACTTTCCCGGCTTCTATTTGAGGCAAGGTCAACTCTTTTCCAATCAGCCTGCTTTGCTCCTGCCTGAATTCAAAGGGCGAAATTACCTTCTCATTGGCAAGTGAGCGTTGTGCCTCAAAGGTTTGTTGGCTAAGTGCCAAGTCCTGCTCTTGCAAGGTAGCTTGCGCCTGCAAAATAGATTGCATGCGGTTTAGCTGTGCTACATCCATAGCAAGCATTTGTTTTTTGCGCACAAAAAATCCGGCATTAATGTAATTAATATATTGAACATACACCTGCATAAATTGCTGAAAATTGCTATGCAATTCGCCCAATTGCCAGGTTTGCCCTTGCTGCAATAAACTGAGTTGTTGATAAACCCTTGCCACCGCATGGCTATTATTGCGGTAAATGCTTTGTTGTAATGTATCAAGCCATTGCTCCAGTAGAAACACATCACCTGCATGTGCCACACTTTCTATAAACCCAAGGGTTTGCCCTTTTTCCACCCAAGCTCCTTCTTTGGTAGAAAGGGAAAGTAAACGCCCTTCTGTTCGGCTCAATACCGGCCTTGGCGTATTAAGTCCCGTTAACCGTGCATTGGCCATTACAAGATCGGGGTAGCTTATAAACCAGCAAGCACCAATCATAACCAATACAATACAAAAGAAAATAGTGATACCCCACCTTACAATAAAGGGCGGATGCTTTGATATAATATCAGTAATTTCCTGAGGTGCCCTGTTTGCCAAAGGAGCCTCTTGTAACTGATTTTCGGATGGATTAATATGGTGATTAATTGCCAAGTTCCAATTGATTTTTTACAAGTTCGTAATATTTACCACGCTTTGCTGTAAGTTCCTGATGCGTACCTGCTTCTGCTATACTGCCCTGATCAAGCACTACAATTTTATCAGCATTTTTTGCGGTACTTAGTCTATGGGCTACTACCAATACTGTTTTACCTTCAAAAAACGTTTGCAGGTTTTCTAATATTACTTTCTCATTATTAGCATCGAGGGCATTGGTTGCTTCATCAAAAAACAAAATACGAGGATTTTTATACACTGCTCTTGCAATAGATAGCCGCTGCTTTTGACCACCACTAATCCCATGCCCCTCTGCACCGAGTTTGGTATAAAAACCCAATGGTAAGGCTTTAATATACTCTAAAATATTGGCTGTGTGGCAGGCATGCTGCAATTGTTCCTGATTAACTGGATCATCAGTTACGGTAATATTTTTCTGTATATGATCATTAAAAATAAAACTATCCTGCATAACTGCACCACAGATGCTGCGCCAAAATTTTGAGCTTATATTTTTTAGATTGGTTTGGCCAATCATTATTTCACCAGTATAATTATCATAAAACCTAAGCAGCAGCTTCAATAAAGTTGTTTTGCCACTGCCACTCATCCCAACTAAGGCCGTTACTTTTCCTTGTGGAATCTCCAGAGTAATTTTATTAAGCACCGGATCGTTGCCTGCACCAGGGTAAGTAAATGAAATATTTTTAAGGTAAATACTATGTATCGGTGGCAGGTAGTGATTAAGTGTAATATGTGCAGGCTCTTCATCAGCAAGACTATGGATATCGTTGAGTCGCTCTAAAGATATTTTAGCATCTTGTGCCTGTTGGGTAAACCCAATCAATTGCTCAATCGGCCCGTTTAATTGTCCAATAATATACTGTACCGCCAGCATCATACCCAGGGTTAATTGACCATCGATCACCAATTTCGCTACTACAAAAGTGATCAAAATATTTTTACCCTGATTGATAAAAAAAGCACCTATTTGCTGGTATTGGGTTAACGAAAGACTTTTGAACTTAAGCTTGAATAGCCCTGCCTGTAATCCCTCCCAAGCCCACCTAAAAGAGGTTTCGGCGTTGTTAAGTTTAATTTCCTGCATACCATATACCAGCTGCATTGTGGCATTGTTTTCACGGGCAGCAATGGCAAAACGCTGATAATCGAGCTTGCGCCTAAACCGCAAAAACAAGCGGATCCATAATAGATAAAGCAGGCTTGCTACTGCAAATATTATAAAAATGGATACATTGTATGTTAATAGTACCAGCGAAAATACCAATAAGTTTACCATGGCAAACAGGGTACTAAAAGCGGTACCAGTAAGAAATCCCTCAATACGCTGATGATCTCCAATACGCTGAATAATATCGCCAGGGTGCTTGGTATCGAAAAACCATAGGGGAAGCCGGAGTAATTTTGACCAAAAGGCAGATAGTATTGATAGATTGATACGGGTACTGATAAATAAGAGGATTCTGCTGCGGATGAACTCTACTGCTGTTTGTGAAAATAACAGCATAAATTGGGCAAACAATATAATTTGAATAAAAGTAAAGTCTCGATTATTGATCCCTTTATCTACAATGCTTTGGGTTAGGTAGGGAAAAATAATTTGAAGCATGCTGCCAAGCAGCAACCCCAACACCATTTGCAGGAAATACTTTTTATATTGTACAAGATAGCCTACAAAAAAGCCCCAACCTAATTTTGTATCTTTTTGTTGTGCATCATCAATTGTATTCGTTATGATAAATTCAGGAGTGGGTTCAAGTAAAAGTACAATTCCTTTAGGTATACCTTCTTCATTGGTGCTAATCCAGTGACTTAAAAAATCGGCTTTAGAGATGGTTATTAAAGAGCGAGCGGGATCCGCAATCACCAACTTTTTAGCAGAGGAACCAGGCGTAATTACCACAAAATGCACTTGATTCCAATGGAGTATTGCGGGAAGTGGCACATCATTAATGAGTTGCTCAAAACTAAGTTTTGCCCCTATACTTTTAAAACCTATGCTTTCCGCAGCTTCCGCAAGCCCAAGCATAGAAACACCTAGCTTTCCAAATTGAGCTTGATTACGAAGAAAATCAAGGGATACTGATTTTCCATAATATTTTGCCACCATGCGCAGGCACGTGGGCCCGCAGTCCATGGCGTCTAGTTGTTTATAATGCGTGAAGGCCAAGTTACTAATTATAGGTTTTTTTCATTTATATTTTGTAAAAGTAGTAATTTAAAAAAAAAGAATGTAATACAATTTATTCATTTTATACTCAAACTCACAAGTTCTTCTATTGACAAATTCATATCTACAATTTCACCCTTATTGTTAAATAAAAAGGATTGCGGAATATATTGTACATTGAATAATTGGGATATATCACCCTCAAAACCCTTTTTTGTAGGATCAATAAAATTAAGCCATGGTAACTTATCATTATTTAATGCAGTTTTCCATTGCTTTAAATCTTCATCAATACTAATGGATACAATTTGAAGGTTATTTATATTTACACTATCATATTTTTGAACCAGTTTTTTATTAAATGCTCTGCATGGTGCACACCAACTTGCCCAAAAATCAATAAAGGTAAATTTTGTAGAATCCAATAGAATCGATAACGAAATTTCTTTGCCATGAGCATTTTCAATTTTTACAACATTTAAATTGGGTTTACTTATAAGCCATTTACCATTTGCAATAATAAGTTTTAGCCTCCTGCCTTGAGATGTGTTTATAACTTTTTCGTCAAAAATGTATAATGCTGTATCCAATGTTTTAAGATTAATATTTTCAGAATTATCATTTAAAAGTCTTAAAATATGGAAGCTGTTAGAATATTGTTTAACTGTGGTTAATACGTTTCTTAAATATTCACTATATGTTGTCTGAAATTGGTAATTCTCTGTAATTTCCAAATCGTAAGTCCGTTGAACCATTTTTTGTTTAAAAAACTTACTATTTGCTATTTTGGATGGTAAATTGAAAGGAAGCCTGAAATTGTCCTGCATAAATTCATTTTCCCCACCCTTTACAATTAACACTGACCTACTTGTATCAGGTTCAACCTGTAATGAATCTCCACTAAAAACAACGGAACCAGAACTTGCCAATACCTGATCACCTTTTTTAATTATAATCATCCCTATTGAAATTTCAGGCATAACTAGCTTTATAACAGCTTGACTTTTTTGATTATAAAATATTTGGAAAGTCTGATATCCTTTCCCTAAATAACTATCAAAAAGCATAATTTCAACATCATAATATTTGTTTTCTAATGCTTGTAGATTAAGATTAACTTGTGTGACAATAAGACTATCTGTTGCGAAAGAAGCTTTTGAAAAGAAAAATATGATAAGCAAAAAAAATGATTTTAAATTCATATATAATCCATTTTTAAAAATATACCTATAAGTATTTAATAAGTTAAAAAACATACTACCTTAAAAAGAGGTTGGCTACTAACTGGCAACCAACCTCTTTATTAATCAGTCACAACCTGGTTGTAAATTTCCAAAAGCTGTTTTGCAAGCACAACCCACTTGCATAGGATTTGTATTTGTTACGCAAGTTCCTATTGCAGATCCTGGTGAATTAGGACCAATCATATATTCGCAGGAGCCACTACAACTTCCAATAGTATCCACTGGCTCTAATGATTCATTTCCAGCAAATACTAATTTCATTTCTGATCTGCTAAGCTTGTTTTGTACATTAGTAAGCCTCATTACATTTTTCTTCATAATTAATTTTTTTGAAGTGCATTAAATAAAAAATAATTCCCTACATTTCAGCATAATGGGTGTTGGCCGCCCGGCGCCACATGTGGCCACATATGGTAGCTCCGCTGGGCTATACTACAAGGGAGCTATTCTTGCAGCAATTTTTTAAAATTCTAAATTTAAGAATGATAATAAATTTTATACATTTCCTTATTTGTTTCTCTTGTTTAAAGGTGCGTTTCTATTGATATTCTAAGTATATTGCTTAAATTTATAGTTACTAAAAATGAATTTATAGTGTAATAAATTTAAAGCTTTTTATTAAATGGTTTTACTATTTTCCATTTCTTCAAGTAAATTTTCAATACTTTTCTTATCACTCGGTAATGGACCATAAAATAAAAAAATAGAAAAAGATTTATCAATAACAATTGTTCTAGGAATACCTACTATATTATATTGCTGCATTTCAAGCCGGTCAATTATCCATTGTGGCTGTGACATACTTTTATTGCTAACATATTCCTTCCATTTTTCTCTATTCTCATCTATAGATAACGAAAGGAATACAATATTTGTATCTGATTTAAATTTATCTTTTGTTTTCTCAAAATCAGGTATTGCTTGTATACATGGGCCACACCAAGTTGCCCATAAATCAATAAATATTATTTTACCTTTATATTGATCGAGAGATACAATTTTATCATCAAGGGTCGATGCATTAAAATTCATAACTTTGCTGCCATTACCATATTTAGTAGCATTTATAATTGCAAGCTGTAATTTTTCTTTGTACTTTTTAGTTTTGATTTGATTAATTTTGATATAAAAAGAATCAAGTAAATCAATATTTTTTGCTGAATTAATTTTACTGAAGTAATCTTCTGCTTTTAACCAGTCATTAATTTTAATATAACTGTCTGTATCAGCGAATTTATTATTTAAACGTAATAACATATTAGCCAATTTTTGATATACATTTAATTGTAAATATCTATCATCAATAAAATTATACGCATAAGGCCTTATTAATTCATTAATATTTATTTTAAAATTTAGCTCAAAGCTTTTTAAACTATCCCCTTTCAGCTTATGATACATCGGGTATTCATAATAAATATCAACTATACTATTAATAATATCCGCTCTTATTCTTCCTGTTTCCAAAAACAAAAAATTAGCCGGAGGCTTGGATAATGATAATAATTCTCTTTCTCTTTTTTTCGCAAAATCAATAATATTTTTAATTGTGGATGAAATATCCTTACCTAAGATACCTTTATTCGCCAAGTAGGATCCAGCTAAGGGGAAGGGAGTATACTTTAAATAGTTATTTAAATTACTGTATTTTCCGTAAAAATTTGCTAGCTCTGGTTTCATATAGTCCAGTTCGACATAAAGGCTGTCCCCCATAGTTAAATAAAGAATATTTCTGCCTATTCTGTAATATCCTGCATTTTTTAACGATATGCTTATTTCAAATTGGCCAACACTATCAGGTATAAAAATGTGTTTTAGATTAGGTTGGGATAATTTGCCTAAATCAGACATATCTTCGACTTCAACCTGATTTTGGATATTTATTATTACACCTGTAATATAAACAGTTTCAGTAGCCTGAACAAAATTCCATTTGATAAATAATAAGAGGAATAAAGAAAAATGCTTCATGAATTAGAGTTTTTTGACCTATATTTAATTTATATGCTAATAATAGCTTAAACCTAAATTAATTTAGGGTCAAGCTATTATTTACTGTTAACTATTAGCCAGGATATGGATTACACCTTTTAATCGTAATACCGCCGCACTCACCACCACCGCAAGTTCTATCCGATGGACAGTCCCTTACTGTGGTGCACTGGTCTTTGCATGTATCAATACCCTCTACAGGTTCTTCAGTACCACCAGAAATTCGCTTCATTTCATTTCGGCTAAGTTTGCCTTGCACATTCGCAAGACTCATTTTAAATCTAGTCATTTTGTAAATTTTAAATTAATGAAAAATAATCCCATCCCTTAAGCAATATGGGAATTTTGCCGCCCTTCGCCATATGTGGCCACATATGTTAGCTCCGAAAAGCTTTTTTTGCAAGGGAGCTATTCTCGCAAAAATTTTGTAAATATTTAATTGATATTGTATGATTTATTGTTATCTCAAGCTTTTATATTTTCAGAATAAGATCTATAAAAAAATTTATAAATCAGTTAAAGATTCTTAATTTTTTCCATTCTAAGCTTGTGTTCTTTCAGCATATACTCAAGTTCAGATAAAGTAATATTTTTTTGAATGATCGCACCATTCTTATCGAGCAGAAAATTTGTTGGAAATTCATTGATACCAAGTTGCTGAGTAACCTTACCATTTTTATCTAGTAATTGCTTCCAATTAAGCATATCTTTTTTAATTAAGTTTTTCCATGCATTTATTTTGGATGTTACGTCCGTAGCGATGCCAATTATTTGAAAACCGACATCTTTATATGAACTAAAAAGGCTTTTAAATTCAGGAAACTGTTGTCGGCAGGGATTACAATCGGTAAACCAAAAATCGACTAGGGTAAATGTTTTGCCTAGCAAGTTTGTATTTAATGATAAATTTTCGCCTCGGGTATTTTCAAGCCTTAGCGCAGGGAAGACAGATCCATTTCTGAGTACTTCTGTTTCTAAAATATTAGAATAAAGAATACGGCCAATAAATGATTTTTGCAACTTATCTGTCAGCCTCGTAAATATATTCTTGTATTCACTATGATATCCCAGATTCTCTAATCGTTCTATCATCTTCCATAAGGTTACCTGAGATGCGGGGTGGTTTGCCGCATATACTCCAAACAATGAATCTGATTGTTGACGTAATTGCTTTTGTGTATTTTCCAATTCATGCATTTTCTCTTTAGGCAAATTATTGTTGAATTGAATGTAAAGTGCTTCTTCATAATCATTATATGCATTCACACTTGCAACAAAATTGTAAAAAAATGGATTGTATTCTGATGTCATTTCTTTCTGATCACTCAAATCCACGTTTTTTGGCGAAATATGCATGCTTACGGAATCAATCTCTACAAAAATATTTTTGCCGCTAATAAAAATAAAATCAGTAATACCACTTTGAACCTGACTTTGTATTAAAAACCGATAGGCGTAGGTATTATAATCTAAAACCTTTCTAAGTATAGTAAAATTTCCATCCTTTATTATTGCAGAGTCTTTGAAAAAATGATTGCCGTAATACTTTTCATTTGAAACTACAGGTACTAAATAAATTTTTCCGTTTTCAACGTTTTTTACTTGGCCTTCAATGGTAAAGAAAAAAGCTTTCTGTTGTGTAATTGCACTGTAAGATATTGAAAAAAGACTTAAAATTATCGAGATCTTTTTCATTGACTATGCTTTAAATTATGAGTTTAAGATTAGAGCAAATGATTTCCTTTTGCAAAGGTTATTTTAAAAGGAGTTACATTATTACTAATGTAGAGCTCGTTTATAAGTTAGCAATAATACGGCTTTGCACAAACTTTTATTTCGTAAATACATGATGGAGAACTTCTACAAACCTTAAAGGCTGGGCATCCTGCATCACTTTGACATGAAGTACAGATTGGTGCTGCACCCTCCATCTCTCCCTCTGCACAATCCGTACCTGCAAAAATGCTTTTCATGTCCGACCTGCTCAATTTGCCATAGATATTGGCAATGCTCAATTTTTTTGTTTTCATTTTTTTCAATTTTTGTTTTATAAAATTCAAGTTGTTCGAAACCTATGCTCATTAATTCAGCTTGCTTCCCTAGAATTATGTACTTATACCATAGTGCTTTTATCTAGGTATCTATTAAGATAAGTTAATCCTGCAGAAAATATTTTAAATCCTCAATATTATATGCATCAGGTAATTGGTAAAGTATGGTTGGATTATGATCATCAATTTTTGGGACCGTTACAAAAATCGTTGGTGTAGCCCTAATATTTGAATTAATACACCATTTATCCATCAGTTCAATTTTGTCTCCTTGTTTGGCTAATTCACCATTCAATGGATATTTGGCGGCAAATACATCATAGTCCTTATCGGCTGATAGATACCAATCATCCAATGCTTGTTTAATTAGATATTTTGGATTATTATTTTCTTGAATTGCCAAGAAGTGATTTACTGGGTGGTATGCAAAATTGTCAATATTATTTGGTGCAGTAAAAATAATAGTTGCTTTTAAGTTGGGTAATGCATGCAACAATTCTTCAATTTTTGGATGTGCTTTGCTACAGGGCCCGCAGTATGGATTACAAACTTTAATTAACGTATGCTTTGCATCCGGGTTACCTAGTTGTATACCTATTTTCCATGTGGGCAGCTTCACAGTTTTTTGATTTTTAAGTAATGTTTCAAATATTTCTGTATTAAATTTTACACGCAAATACTGTCGCTTTGTAGTTTTAGCTTGTTGGAATTTTATTAAATAAGGCTTAAGGCTATACCATAATAACGTAGGCATTGCATATAGTACCGCAATAGAACTTAATATGTTTAGATTTAAAAAGTTGAAGCTTAACTGAAAACTATTTGCAGTGAAATTTATAGCTCCTGCTACCAACAGCGCCTGAACAATTAAACATAATGCACACCATTGTTTTGCAACCCTCCATTGATAGTAAATGGAGAAAACGGTATATGGCAATGCCAGCAAATGGAACCAACCTAATAATTGTACAGTACTGGCAATTGGTTTAGCCAATAAAAGCGTAAGTAATCCCCCTGTAAAATAAATAAAGCCTACTTCGCTCCAACTAAGCCAGCTAAACACTTTTGATTGGGCACCGGTAAGTATGGCATTGCAGTCTCCTTTAGCAATTCCAGTACACACTTGTCTAAGTAAAGGGTTATTTTTATCTTGCTCATACCATAATAGTGAGGCACTTACAAAAACGCCGCATCCCAAGATGGCAAATTGCATCCAAATGGCAAAACTATTGTTGATTATTTCATTTTTGGCAATAGAGAAATGCAATTTTTGAATTGCAAAAAACATTAATAAACCCAATAAAGCAATTGGTAATATGCCTGCAATAATTTTCTTCCATTTTTGTTGGGTGTAATTCTTTTCCCCTGCATCGTCATTGGGTTCTGCAATTAAATATACACCTCTCCATTGTTCAAAAAATGTTTCTCTTTTAAAAATAGAAGGCTTATTAAAATTATGCTGAAAGGCAACCACCGAATTGTCTGAAACCGTTGTTACTAAAGCTATTGGATGTTCAGGATTATGCATATAGGCCATAAATGGCACTGGTATCTGCTCAATATCTTCAAAAGCAATTTTACCCGCTGCATTTGGTACATTCCAGCTATTTAATGCATCAGAAATACACAATAAACTTGGCCAATCAGGATGGTTTTGCAAGGTATTGTTTATCGTACTTGCATTTACCTTTACTTTAAGTAACGATAGAAATTTAATGGTAGCTTTTACCGGTGTTTGGTAGGTATTTAATAGCAACATGGTATTGGGATAATTGAATTACAATTAAAGTCTATTTAGGTAGGTATAAGTAGTAAAGGATAAAAATATAATTATTGCAAATTGGGTTCTAAGGTAATAGAATATAGGGAGTTGTATAATTACTATTATTAATTGTAGATTGCCGACTACAGCGAGAAAACTTTTTATAAAGAGTTTCTTTAAACCTTTTATTAACACTTGCGGGGGGGGAGTAACCTCCGCAAAAAAATATTGATAAGCTTGTATTCATTGTATTAAAGGGTGTTTAAGTGCCCGTTTTAAAATACTTTTGAGAACAATGTTATAAAACATTTTTTATAACACCAAGCTTTTTTTATTTTTTTTTTAATTTTTTTTTCTGGTGTGCAATAAAAAGAACTCATGAAATATTTTTTTTGTAAAATGGCAAGCAATTTAAAATACACTTTTAATATCTTTAAGATATTGGAACAGGTTGAAGCATTACTGTGACAATAATTTATAATTCGCCTGATAATTATAGCATATCCATCAAAAACAACATGAAAAACTTACCTTTACCCTATGACGGATTGGGGTTTAAGCAATAAAGCATTTTGGGATGTAGATTTCAGCAAGCTTGATTTTGAAAAGCATGCCCGGTTTGTAATTGCAAAGGCTTTTAATGATGGCACCTGGAACGACCAAGTGGCGGTAATGAACTTTTATGGGCTCGACCGGCTCTCCAAAGAAGTGGTATGCATCCCTTATTTACGTCCTAATGTTGTTTCGTTTTTGTGCCTGTTGCTTAACCTAAAAAAAGATGATTTTGTATGTTGCAAACCCAAACGGTTACCCCAGCTACATTGGGATTACTAAAACAAATCAATGGCCTGCAAGAAATAGAACATTTTTGCCTTGTAGGAGGTACTAACCTTGCGCTACGATACGGACACCGTATTTCTGTAGATCTGGATTTTTTTTCCAGGGGAAAATTTAATAGCAATGATTTAGTTTCGACAATCACTAAAAATTTCCGTCATTTCGAATTGGTTTTTCAAAAAAATCAAACCCTCATTTTTGATATTGAAGGGGTGAGGGTTGACTTTGTTCAATACCCATTTGACTGGTTACATAATTTTGAAATCATTGACGGCATTAGGTTTGCGGATGTAGAGGATATAATCCCAATGAAAATACAAGGTATTGAAAACAGAAAAAGTAAAAAGGACTTTTGGGATATTGCTTGTCTATTTGAATACTATAGCATTGCAGAAATGTTCCAAATCATGGAAAAAAAATTCCCATTCATTGATACAGGACATTTGATACACTCATTTTCTAATTTTGAAGATGCGGAACTGCAACCCGACCCATTGGTTTTAAATGATTGGACATGGGAGCTTGTAAAAGAGCGGATAAAAGCGGCGGTATTAGTATATACTAAATCATTTCTTACCTGATCAACCAATAGAAAAGCAAGTCCAAAGTCCGGAGTCTAAAGTCCGGAGACTATAGCCCATACTAGCTGGTTGGTGAGGACACCATAGCCGTCAACTTAAGAGATAATACATTGATAATGATATAATTATAAGAATAAAAGGAAAATGAACCTTCAAAATATGGTTGTAAAATTGATAGTTTAGTTGAAAAAATCGCAATTGTGCTACCTGAATCAGCAATTCGAAAATTAGCAAAAGAGACAAACTTTGTGATACGGGAATCAAAG
>JBBQXO010000130.1:0-13277 GCA_038209595.1 Chitinophagales bacterium | reverse complement strand
TTTAAGGCCATTTACATTATTAACTATTACTTCTCCCATTCCACCTAAATCGAAAGAGATTACAGGTGTTCCACAACATAAAGATTCCAACATCACATTGGGAAGATTGTCTTCCCTGCTTGGTATAATAAAAGCATCTGCCAAAGAATAATAATTACTTAATTTTTTCTCATCATAAACGGATCCCAAATTGATGCAATTATAATTTGAAATCTGAAAATTATCTGAATACCCTATAATTAATAAAGTAATATTTTCACTATTTAGTTTATTTAAGGCATCTGCCAATAAATCAAATCCCTTACGATAGTTATAAATACTCTGAGAGACAAACAAAAATACGGTGTGGCTTATCGGGATATTCAAACTGACTCTTAAATCTCCGGTTTTTCTTATGGTAAATAAATCAGTATCTAAAGGGTTATGAATCTTGAAAGCATTATTGTTATGGAATCTGGTGCTTCTCTCCAATTCCTTAAGCAACCAGTTTGAAGGACTAACGATTACCATTTTAGTTTCCATATTTTTTGAGGCTTCGTCCTTGATTGCATTTATCTCTTTGTCTAATTTCGCTGTTATTTCTTTATTTCTAATTTCATCTCCATTATAGTGAAACAAACCTTTTACGCTGTTCATATCATGGTTAGTCCAAACGATTGGTTTAGTTATATTTTTAAAGAAAGATGGATAATCTAAAACACCGGCCACCCAATGTAAGTGTATAATATCTGCAGCCTGCACCGCCGGGTGTTGCAGCAACTTATAATTAGAGAAAGGAAGACTTGCAGGTTCCCCTACCAATAGTGTCTTTATTTGATTTAATTTATTTTGATAATAAACAATTCTATTAAAGGGCTTAACGTTAAAATTTCGACCTGCAATTCTCCAAAATTTATCAACGGCTCTATAATAAATTGATTTTGTAGGAATACGTATTCTTACAAAAGATTTAGGGCTGGCTATAATCGGTTCATCAGTTGCAATGAAAACTGAATCTACTCCGCACTCTATTAATGCCTCATGAATACGGCAAGCTGCAATACCGGCTCCCCCGTTTAAAAAGGTTGTAATATGTACTACTTTAATAATTATTAACTACTTTTCCTATATACAAACATAATTGAATGTCCTCTGTAAAATTTACGTAGAATATTAGCAAACATATTTATCAGTATTTTATTTGAAGACAATCGAAAAAGAATAGATGAATTTGTATTTCTTAATTTTTCTATTATAATATTTTTAAACCAATCAAAATGATAATTCTGTATTGGTTCATAAAATCTTTTTACTATTTCTAATGAAAAATGATTGCATAGGAATTGCAAAGAATGATTATCCCAAAGTCCCATGTGATGGGGAGGCATATTTAAAAAGTTATTGCTTTTAGCATTTAAAAGAAATGATTCATTATTTGGTACGCAAATAATCATTTCCCCACCCGGTTTTAAAACCTTTAATGAAGCTTCTAAAAATGATTTTGTATCAGCAATGTGTTCTAAAACTTGGTAAAAACAAACTAAATCATATTTTCCAGCATTTAATTTTGAATGTTCTTCGATTGTTTCATTTAAAATAAATTCTTCCTGATTTTCTCCTATAGTTATTTCAAGCCCTTTAACTACCTTATCAGGATACCTTTTATTAATTTCTTTCAGGAACGATCCACTACCACATCCAATCTCTAAAATATATTGTGCATTCTTTACAAAAGGGATCGACTTTTCATGTTCCCATTTCCATGGAATGTAATACCAATCGTATATTGCTAGTTGCTCATAAAACCTAAAATCACCTGATAAAGTATAAGGGTAATAAAATCTGTAATTTGAATCTAAACATCTGTAAAGACATATATTTTTGTTCTTTGCAAAAATTTCTTTAACATCAATATTATATTCATTTTGATAACCACTTATTAGTTTTGAAACTTCAATTTCTACTACTTTTACTGTGGCCCCGTTTGTTAACGGAGATTTTACTATTTCCTTTTCTTGTATCATTTATATTTTGAAAGTCAAAAGGATTTAAAAAATTGAGCTAATTAAAAATCAATTTTAATTCTTAATTATGTAGGCAGTTCGGTTATTAAATTGTGAGATATTTTCAGGTCTTTTCTCTTTAGATAAATAATCATGTACTGCCTTTGTACAACCTTCCCATACATAATAATCATCAATAATTATGATTCCACCAACTGCAACACTTGGAAATAGATTTTCCAAACAAGTATATGTAGAATCATACCAATCCCCGTCTAGTCTTAATAATGCAATTTGTGTATCCATTTTATTAATAGGCAAAGTTTCATTAAACCAACCTTTAATTATATGTATATTTTCACTCTTTACATTTGTCAATTTCATTGCCTTAATGGCAAAGCTTTCTTCTGCTGAACAATTATCGAAATAATCAATTCCTTGTGTGTTATTTTGCCAATGGGCAGCATCTTCTCCATCAATATCTTTTACAGGAGGTAATCCTTCAAAACTGTCAAATAAATAATATTTACGGTTACCACTAAAGATTGAGGCCATACCTGCAATCATTCCTCCTCGCCATACTCCGCATTCAACTATTGAACCGAGGACATTTGCAAAATTGTAGGCTAATTCTAAATTTCTGATATACTCTTCTTTTGGAATCATCGTAAATGTTGCAAATTCTTTAAAGGTATTTTCAAACCTCTTTGCGTTACGTTTCCTAACATTTAACTTTTTATAGTCCCGTATTTTTTTTTTTAGAAATCTGGGAAATGCCTTATTCAAATTCATTTTCATTAGATTAAAAAATAATAATTATTTCTGATTTCAATAATCAAGTTCATTAAATAAATTTAATATCCTATGAGTTGCAAGTCCATCCCATAATTCTGGAATAAGTCCTTTTTTAAATTTTCCTTCAAAAATATCATCAACCTTGTGAATTACTTCTTTAATTTCAAATGGAATTAAAATATTTGAACCTATTGTTACAGTTATTGGGCGTTCTGTGTTAGGTCTTAATGTGAGACAAGGTATTTTTCTAAAAGTAGTTTCTTCCTGTATGCCACCACTATCAGTCAGTACAAAACGGCATTTTAAAATAAGCTTTTGGAAGGAAAAATAATCCAAAGGGCTTAAGAATATAAGATCTTTATTTTGTTCCAGCTTTTCCCATAAACCGAAATCCTTTAGATTTTTAGTAGTACGTGGATGGATAGGGAAAACAAGTTTTATTATTTTTCCTATTGCCAATAATAAGTCGCATAATTTTATAAGCTCTTTTACATTATCAGTTGTGGCCGGGCGGTGAATCGTGACAAGCGCAAACTCCTGATCAGTCAAACCTAGTTTTTCACATATATTACTATCCCCAATTTCTTTTTCAAAACTCAGCATAGTATCAATCATCGTATTCCCTACCAGGTGAATGGTATCTATATTCTTGCCTTCTTTTAATAAATTTTCTATGCCACTCTGTTCGGTAACAAAGAAAAGATCAGAAATTTCATCTGTAATAATTCGGTTTATTTCTTCCGGCATACTTCGGTCAAAACTTCTTAAACCACTTTCTAGGTGTGCTACTCTGAACCCGGCCTTATTAGCACATAAAGCAGCCGCAACTGTTGAATTCACATCTCCGGGAACCAATACCCAATCAGGTTTAAATTCCTGCAATACTTTTTCAAGCCTTATCATTATTTCACCAATCTGAATAGCAGGTGAAGCAGGTGATATATTTAAGGAATAATCAGGCAATATATCCAGTTGCTTAAAAAAATCATCGGCCATTGCTTTATCGAAATGTTGGCCTGTATGCACCAACTTTATATTGAAGCTTCCCGGAAAATTTTTAGCTGCTATTTTTTTAAATTGAGTAACCTTAATATAATTAGGCCGGGTACCTACAACAATCAATACTTTTTTTTCTTTATTACTCATACTTGTGATTTCTCCAATACTGATTTAAAAGCGCCAACATATCGTTCAACAACCGTATTAATATTAATTTCATTTTCAACAACCTTAACTGAATTTTCTCCCATTTCTTTGGCAAGCATTGGATTGTCAAAAAGAATTTTTATTTTTTCTTCAAGATCTTTTTGATCTCCATCTTTAAAGTACAATCCGTTGTAACTTTCTTTTACTAAGTGTTTTTCTGTACCATCGCAAACTGAACAGATAACAGGTAAACCAAATATCATGGCATCATTTATTGAAAGACCACCCATACCAGCTAATACGTAAATTGAGGAACTCATAATATATTTTCCAAACAATTCAGCATCATAAATGCCTCCCAGGAATTTGATGGCATTAGAAACCCTTAGCGTCTCTGCCATTTTAATTAGTTTCTCCTTTTCGGGCCCATCTCCTACAATTAATAATTCCACTTCAGGATATTGACTAATTAAATTTGCTACGGCCTGAACTAACATATCTACCCTTTTCCACGCTACCAATCTGCTTAGGTGGATGATGCGATAACGACTTGGTGGAAGTACAGCAGCTTCTTTTTTAATTTTTTCTTTAACTGCGAAATAAGTATCTGTATCAGGTGAATTATAAGTTATAAATATTTTTTCTTTTGGTACGCCATAACTTCCATAAATATCAAAAGCAGCATCAACATAATTTACATGCCCATCAACTAAATTATACAAATCTCTTTTTTTGTTTAAAGCCAACTTAAACTGATGAATAGCTTTTTTATCGACAACAACTTTTTTGTATAATTTATTTACATGTGTTGCTTTTAATAAACTGGATATCGGAGTCGGTAAACTTTTAAAGTTTGGTAAATCGTTATTTTTCAATTGTATTTTAAAAGCAGCAATTGCTTCCTCGTATTTTAATAAACGAAATGGAATCGATTTTAAAATCAGTTTTATGTTCAAGTGTTTTAAAATATCACTAGTATTAGAATTATTAATTAAGGAGAATAAATGTGTTTCGCCCACCATAATTATTTGGGGTCTAATTTCATTTAATACCTTATCTAAATCCTCATAATACAACTCGCCTTTACTATCCTTTTTTTCTTCTAGTTTAATTAAAGTAAAGTTGGCTCCTTCTTTAGTCTCAAAAACGCCATCTCCCATTGCTTCACTTTTCTCCTTTGGATAAACGTAAAATATTTCAACACCCGGTTGATTATTAATTTTACTGGTAATTAAGTTAAAATAGTGCGTCAACCCATTAAGCAGGAACAGAACCTTCATTACAACTGAACTAATTTTTTTTGTTTTAAAAACCGAATTGTTTCTTTATTTGTCAATAAAAAGTTGTGATGTTTGTTATCCCATAATTCATTCACTTCCTTCGAAATTTCAACTTCATCAATAGAAATATATTTATATTGTAAGGGAGCAAAGAGTTTATTTAATTCAACTGCATTTTCATCCCCTATTACCTCTATTAATATGTGGGGCTTAAACTTTTGAATCCAGGGCAACATATTTTTTAAGACTGCTAATTCATGTCCTTCCACATCAATTTTTATTAAGTCGATATTTTTAAGGGAATGCTTAGATGCAATTTTTTCAAATGGAACAATGGGCACTTCTATTTCCACCACTTCATAATTCCCTTTTACATGCGGTGCATCAGCATAGCGGTCATCATTCACACTCGTCATATAGTTTAGCCGATCCTTTAGCATAAACATTTTGGCAGTTCCTTCTTCATCAGACAATGCAACATTTTCTGCCTTTATGGTAAATTTATTGTCGCTGATGTTTTTTAAAAGCACTTCATGGTTTATATCAATTGGTTCAATAGCAATAATGGTTGCAGCACTATTATTATTTTGAGCTACCATAGAGAATATACCGGTATTGGCTCCAATATCTAAAATAACTTTAGCTGATTTGGATAATTCAGCCCAAATCTTGAGCGATTCCTTTTCCCATTCTCCATAAAGTCCCTTTTCTAGAATAACTTTTTCCATAAAGCTATCTTCTCTTAAGAAAAGTTTAAATGGCTTTTTCCCAATGGAGTCATCCACTGAAATGAATCTATTATAATTACTATTCTTAAACTTCAAAAGTTTTATTGGAATAGCTTTTTTAATTAAATTTTTTATTGAACTTTTCATTTACTTTTTTAAATAAATATTCGTTTGTGTAAACTGTTCGTAACATATTAATGCTCCATTTGTGGAAAGCATTAAGTCAAATTCTGAAGTTTTCACTATTTCATTTGAAAAATAATATTCTCTTTCAGCATTATCCAGTATTAATAATCCGCCGGTTTTTACTTTATTTATACTGTGCATCAAACAGGCAGGCCGACTTCTTCCATCTACCAAAACAATATCAAAGTAATTATCAGAGTATTTATCAATACTAGTTACATACTGTTTAAAACTACAATCTTTAAAAACTTCAGTACTCGTATAATAATGAATAGGGTTACCCGGATCCAGAGAACTACTTAATGCTGAATCTATTTTCTCCGGCTCATGTAAAAATCCTGACCATCCCTGAATATTACCCTTTTCTATCTTTTCTTTTACCAATTTGTACCAGATTGGATCATGTTCAATAGAGACAACTTCATTTGCATATTTCAAAAAAAACGAACTGGAACCTCCGGAGCCAAATTCAAAAACTTTCAACGATTCTTTAGATTTGTCTTTTAAATATTTTTCAATAAAATTTTTAGCAACTATTGTAATCCATGGTAAGCCTGCATCTAAAGGAAATTGTTTAGATTCTAACTGTTGCTTCCATTCTTTATAAATCTTAAAATGATGAGATAGGGAGATTCCCGATAAACCATTATTAAGTTTTTTTGTTTTAGATAAATATTTTATAAACGAAATCATTAAGAAGTATGTATTTGATAATCTAATAAAACGCTGCCATTATTGTCAGGTGCATTTTTTCCTGTCTTATAAAAGTCACCACTTATAATGTGGAACTGAAAACCATTTTGTATCCAGTCAGAAATATTGGCATTTACGGAACAGAATAAAGTGAGGTTGTAAAATCCAATAGTAAGCGGCAATTTTAAAATTGTAAAGTCTATATAATCTTCCAGACTATCAGTAATATCAATTGATTTACTAATTAGTTCATTGCTCATGAAGGCAACCCTCTGATCATACTGGTTGTTGATCCCAATTCCAATAATCGCATTTTTTAAATCTGTTTCCTGTTTAACAAAATGTAATCTTATTCTGCAATTCATGCCACATTGAAGTTCTGAAATTTCTAATCCGGTATCATCATCTATTAAAGAAACCTTAGTAAACTTTATTTGCTGATTACCTTTCCTGTTTTTATTATCTTTTAAATTATTACTTTGAACAGTATTTACATCCAAGTACTTTTTAATTATTTCTTTTGATTTTCCAATGGAATTTATTTTGCCATCAGATAACAAAATTCCTGTGTTACATAGATTTTCTATTGAAGCCATATTGTGGCTAACAAACAAAACTGTTCTCCCATCCTTTCCACTTACATCCTTCATTTTGCCCAAAGCCTTTTTCTGAAACTCCGCATCACCAACTGCCAGCACTTCATCCACAATTAATATTTCAGGCTCCAGGTGTGCAGCTACACCAAAGGCAAGGCGTACATACATACCGGAGGAATAACGCTTCACTGGTGTATCAATATATCTTTCAACCCCTGCAAAATCTACAATCTCATCAAACTTGCTTTTTATTTCTGCTTTGTTCATTCCGAGGATGGCCCCGTTTAAAAAAATATTTTCTCTGCCTGTAAGCTCCGGGTGAAAACCTGTACCAACTTCAAGCAAACTTGCTACCCTGCCTTTAATTTTTATTTGTCCGGTAGTGGGTGTGGTAGTGCGGCTTAGTATTTTTAACAAAGTGCTTTTGCCGGCACCATTGCGGCCAATAATGCCCAGAACTTCGCCCTGCTTTACTTCAAAATTAATATCCTGTAAAGCCCATACATAGTCGCTGGTGCCTTTTACAGCACGGTCGTTTGCTTCCCCAATTTTAAGGTAAGGATCTTCTTTACCACGCATTTTGTGCCAGGTTCGGTTTAAGTCGTGACTGAGAGAGCCCGTGCCTACGTTACCGAGGCGGTATTGTTTGGAGATGTTTTCTACTTTAATTACTGTGTAATCCAATTAATTTAGAAGTTTAAAGCTTTAGAATTTGCTGTCTGGAAAGTAATTTTGATAAGACATGCCAGGTGTTTCTGGCTATAAGCCTACCTCACTTATGTTGTATTTAAAAGGCTGTTTTTACATACAACTGTTTGATATCCCGCTTTAATATATTTGCTCTTATATTGGCCGGTCCATTTTTCAAAATGTGTGCTGTAAGAAATATTGAAAAAATCTCTTCTTATTTTACGGATAGCACGGTAAATCAGTGTGCTTAAGTTCTTTTTCAAAGAAATATTCTGAAGGTAAACTTCCTCTATAGAAAAATATTCAGTGATCACCTTGTGAAAGTCATCAAAACTCCATTCTATCATGTGATACGGATTATCACATTGTGTTCTCGTGTTCAAAACAATCGGCGTCGAAACAAGGAATATTGCACCGGGATTCAAAGACCGCTTAATATTTTGCAGGAAAAGCGGCACATCTGGTAAATGCTCAATAGTTTCAAAAGAGACTGCTGCGTCAAATTTATTTTCGTTTGTAAACTTCAATGCATCCCCAGAATCTCTTCTTACATTGGGGTGAGGAAACCTACACGAGCCGTACCGTATTGAATCGCAATCTATATCAATGCCTAATACTGATGTAGCCTTACCTATATCTGCAAGCAATAAACTGCCAAAACCGCACCCACAGGCGATATCGAGCACTTCCTTTCCTTCCACATAATTGCATGCAAGATCGTACCTTAATTTATGGTGATAATGTAAATCCTGGGGAACGAACCCAGGCAACCATCGTTCGAGTGCATTCCCGGTTAACCATGTAGCCAATGTGTCATTTTCGTACTTTACACAAAAAATGTCATCGCTCATTTGTTGCAATTCTTTCTCATTCATAAACACTTCATTAGTTTTGACAAAACAGTTTATCGCAGCAGTAAGGAAACCAATTTACACTGTATCCATAAAATCTCTCTCCACCTTGCTAAAGATTAGCATCCCGGCAAAAAGGATAACAATGATTAACAAACCACTATAGAGTAGTGTAGTAACATCTAAATTTCCTGTTCCAAACAAGGCAAACCTAAACGCTTCTACGATTGGGCTCAACGGATTCCATGCTACCCAGGAAGCATAAGATTTATCTTTCAAATAACTCAGCGGATAAGCTACCGGTGTGGCATACATCAGCAACTGCACTGCAAAACCGATGAGTACGTTGAAGTCACGGTACTTGGTAGTGAGGGAACTGATCACAATACCTAAGCCAAAACCCAAACCTGCCATCATCAACAGCAACAAGGGTATCAATAACCAACTAACACCAAAATAAAAACTTTCATTCTTCACGCCGTACCATATCATCACTGCCAGTAGTAACAAAAACTGGATACCAAATTTTACCATATTGCTCATTACCGTACTTAACGGTATTACCAACCTCGGAAAATAAACTTTTCCAAAAATACCGGCATTGGCCACAAAGGTAGAAGAGGTAGCCGTGAGGCAGGCACTGAAATAATTCCAAATGGCAATGCCACTCATATAAAAGGGAATGGCATCAATACCATCTGTGGGTATGTTGGCAATTTTACCAAAAATGAATAGGAACATCAGCGTGGTAAATATCGGTTGTATGAAATGCCACAATGGCCCGAGGATGGTTTGTTTGTATTGCGCCACAAAATCGCGCTTTACAAACAACCACAATAGGTCGCGGTATTTCCAAACCTCTTTTAAATTAAGGTCGAGCAGCTTGCCTTTCGGTTCGATGATCTGGTCCCAGTGCTCTGTTTCTATTTGTGTTGTAATTGTTTTCAATGTATAAATGAAGCTTGCATTAAGTGATCAATGTAGTAATACTTCGAGTTTTGATTTATAAGATTCGTAACCAAAATGGTTCATCAGCGAGTCGTGGTCTGGAACATATTTTTCCCGATTTGACAACAGCGATTCCATGGCATCTTTGATTTCGTTTACATTGCCGGGTGTAACTACGGTGCCCAGCTTTCCATGGAGCAAGGCATCCATGGTGCCATCGGCATTGCCGCCAATAACAGGCAGTCCGTAATACATGGCTTCGATGAACACAATACCAAACCCTTCTTTGCTGCTGGGCATGATGTAGAGGTCGCTCATCATAAAATGAGCCGCCAATTCTTCGTCGGGTAAAAATCCTGCTAAGATCACCTGGTTTTGTAAACCAGCTTGGCGAATTTCTTCCTGTATCAACGCCGTTTCCTGGGCATCGGCCTTGCCTGCAATAATATATTTGATGTCGGTACGCTGCATGGCTTTGAGGGCGGCTATTACTTTGTCGTACCCCTTGTAGCGCTCTTTGCTGCTGAGGCGGGTAAGTGTGAACACAATTTTATCGCCTTCGTTGATGCCATACCGTTGGTGTAAACCGTGTGGGATCAAAATATTTTTAGGCAAAGGTAAATTGGGATCGAGACAGTTATTGAGCACGCTTATTTTTTCGGGTGCTACCCCATGACTGGCGATGATGCGTTGCCGGGTATATTCACTCACGGCCCAAAAGTTGTTCACACATCGGAACATATTAGATTTAACACTATTGGCATGGTTCCAGATCTCGATGCCGTGCGCCATCAAAATGATGCGGGTACGGGGTGCTATTTTTTTGATCATCCAGGCCACCATCAATAAATTAATGTGGCTCAAAATCACGGTATCACTTTTTGCACCTTGTGCTACCGCCGCTTTTACAAATGCGGCTTTGTTGCCCCTAAAGGTTCGGTACAACTCTGCAGGAAAATAAGTATTATTTTCGGCCGCTTCTGCTTTGTCGTGCATACTCCAAATCATAAGGCGCTGCTGGTCTAAGGTCATCTTTTCAAACAACGCTTTTCCTGCCACCCTGCACACTTTTTCGATGCCACCGGTGGCGGAAAATATATTGAGGGTTAACAGCAAAAAATGATTACGCATACACAGGATGCTGCTGTTGTATGATCATTAAGCTGAGTAACTGCGACCAGTGCAAATCGCCGGTTAAAAATTGCTGGTAATTTTTTTGTTGTAGCTCGCTACCTTCATTCATCGTTTCTTTTACGAAACTACTTTCTGCAAACCATTCGGTAAAAGGAAAACTGAATCCCATTTTGGGCCGGTTCCAGACTGGTTCGGGCAATTCTTTTTTGAATGCTTCTATCAGCAAGCCTTTGGGCAATGCTGTATCGTATTTGATAGCCGGTCCCAGGCTCATGCAATAAGATTGAAATGCATGGTCTAAAAAAGGTACCCTTATTTCTATGCCGTGTGCCATGCTCATCACGTCGGCATCTCTCAATAATTGGTTTTGCATGTAGAGATTGGTTTCCATCCAACTGGCCTGGTTTTGCGGGTGCAGCCGTTGTATATCGGGTAATACCGGCGCTGATTGTAAAATATCCCATACTTCTTTTTCGGTAGCACCCAACTGGTGAGCGATATCGGTGGGGGCAAAATGCCCGCGCAAAAAAAGGTATAGTCCACTGATGCCCTCCATTTGCAGGTAATTGAGCCGGCTGAGTTTTCTGCCCCGAATGAGTTTGCTGCCCAATGCCAGATTCGGCGATTGTTGTACCAAGGCAGCCAACTTCAATCTTTTAAAAGAAGGATAACCTCCCAATAATTCATCGGCACCGATACCACTTAGTACGGCCTTCAAACCCTGCTCTTTGGCGTATTTGCTGATAAACCAGGTGTTGATGCCATCGCAACTGGGCAGGTCCATGTCATGGAGAATTTTTGGAAGTGTTTCTAAAAATTCGTTGCCCTCTAATTTATATTGGTTGCGCTGGCAGTTCACCTGCTGTAGCAGCAGATCCTGGTAGGTTTTTTCCGAATATTTTTCTTCGCTGAAATACAATGATAAACTATTGAGCCCTTGTTTTTTTTGTTCGGCCGCCAGTAAAAACAGGATGCCGGAATCGATGCCGCCACTCAGGAATACGCCAATGGGTGCATCAGCGATGAGGTGGTTTTTTACAGCAGTCCGCAACAATGCGGCGATGTTTTGGGCTGCGGTGGCTTTAGTGTCTTCGCTGCTGGAAAAACTATAAAATCCAAAACTTTGTAAACTGATATGTCCCTGTTGGTACCTTAGAAAAAAACCTTTGGGCAGTGGCACCACATGTTGGTACGTGGTTACCGGCTCGGGCAAGTGGCCATAGGCCAACATGAGCACGGGCCAATTGGGATTGTTAGCGGGTGGCTGCGGCAGGTACTGAAACACTTTGGTTTCAGAAGCAAAAGCGATGCCATCGGCAGTGTGAATATAATACAGGGGTTTGATGCCTGAACGATCTCGCACCAACAAGAGGGTTTGATCTGTTTTATCCCAGAGAGCGAAGGCGAACATCCCTTCTAAACGGGCAAAGCTTTGGGTGCCCCATTGTTCGTACGCCGCTAAAATAACTTCGGTATCGGTTTGTGTGCGAAACTGGTGGCCAAGCTGTTGCAACTCTGAACGGAGTTGTTGAAAATTGTAAATTTCACCGTTGAAGGAGATCACGTACCGATCTTGGTAGAGCATGGGTTGGTGACCGGCACTGCTCAAATCGAGCAGGCTGAGCCTGCGATGTCCTAGTACCAATCCCGCAGTTTCGTCGGACCAGATACCCTCATCGTCGGGCCCACCGTGTTGCAGGGCCGCACAGATGTTGGTTATGGAAACCTGAAGGGCTTGCAGGGGATGTTGTTGGGATAATATGCCGGCGATTCTGCACATGGGGTGGAACTATGAGGGTTTTTGGCGGAAACGTAGGAGGGGTTTCTTAAACCTCAGAGCGTTTCGTTCAAAATAAAAACGAACATTTTATTTTTTATTTTTTGAAGAGTTTGTTGAATAGTTAGGATCCAAATAGATTTAGGATTACAGGGGCATTACGTTTAAAAACGCTCTGAGGTTTGAAAAACCCTCCTGGGTTTTCTCTGAAAACCTCAGGGGTTTTAAAAAAATCGGTGAGCATATCGTTCAAAATAAAAACGGACATTTTGTTTTTTATTTTTTGAAGAGTTTGTTGAATAGTAAAGATCGAAAGAGGTTTAAGGTTACTGGGGCGTTTCGGTTAAAAACGCTCTGAGGTTTGAAAAACCCTCCTGGGTTTTCTCTAAAAACCTCAGAGGTTTTAAAAAACCGGTGAGCGTATCGATCAAAATAAAAACGAATATTTTATTTTTTATTTTTTGAAGAGTT